>PMIU01000064.1 GCA_003157195.1 Candidatus Nomurabacteria bacterium | reverse complement strand
AAATAAAAATGTTGAAAATTAATTTTCTTTTAAAGTAAGTGGTGATAAAAAGAAAATACAATAACTTTTTGAAGATGAAAACGCTGTCGTCGTCGCCCACAATACACAATTTGATTTAATGATTATTAAAAAAGAAGGAATTAAGCCAAAAAATTCTATCTGTACTTTGCGACTTGCTAGATATTTGGATCCAGAAGGAAAAATTGAAAGGTATAATCTGCAATATTTGCGATATGTTCTTGATCTTGATGTGCAAGCAACTGCTCACGACGCGCTTGGTGATGTTTTAGTTCTGGAAAAACTTTTTGAAAGATTAAAGAAAAAATTAATGGAACAGGAAAATCTAGACGAAGAAAAAGTTTTAGAAAAAATGATAGAAATTTCATCCCATCCTTCATTATTAAAAACTATTCCTTTTGGGAAACATAATGGAAAAACAATAGAAGAAATTGCTCGAGTGGATCGTGGATATTTAGAATGGCTTTTGCAACAAAAACTTGAAAGCAACCAAATCGACGAAGATTGGATTTATACTTTAAAACATCATTTGGGGAAATAAAAAAACCCCGAATCTCGAGGCTTTTATTTTTTACTTTTTTATTTAATCTTCTTCTTTTTCTTTTGCTTTTTCTTTCGTTGAAAGTATCGCGGCAATTACACCGATAAAACCAAGGCACATCATTTGAAATGATGTGTTACTATTAGTTCCAAAGAAAACACTTAAAGTGCAAATCAACCCAATAGTAACTGCGAGCATTAATGCCATATTTTTCATATTATTATTTGTTTTATTCGGCTTTTTACGACCTACGGGATTAAAAATTTAAAGAACTAATTACTGAAAATATAACAGAAATATATCTTCTTGTCAATGTCTATATTATTAAAGAAAATCTTGCTAAAATAGAAAAATGGAAAATATTTTATGGATTGTTATAGGAATTTTAATTGGAGGAATACTCATTTATTTTTTGTTTGGAAAAAAGAGAGAAATTGGAAATAATAATGATACTGGTTTAAATCTAATCCTTCAACAATTAAATGAACTTTCACGAACAGTTGATAGTAAAATCGGCGAATCACACAGACAAATGAGTGAGAATTTAAAATTTCATTCTTCCGAATCAAATAAAATAATTCGCGACGTTACAGAAAAATTAACAAGATTAGACGAAACAAATAAACAAGTTATTTCTTTTGCCGACCAATTGCAAAGCTTGGAAAATATTTTGAAAAATCCCAAACAGCGCGGAATACTTGGTGAATATTATTTGGAAACGGTTTTGAAAAATGTTTTACCGCCCGGCTCTTACCAAATGCAATACCCTTTTCCTGACGGCACCATTGTGGACGCCGTGGTTTTCGTTAAAGATAAAATAATTCCGATAGATTCAAAATTCTCACTGGAAAATTACAACAAAATGGTAGAGGAGCGCGACCCTACAGAAAAGAAACGTTTAGAGATAACTTTCGTGAATGATTTAAAAAATAGAATTACCGAAACAGCCAAATACATTCAGCCGACCCGTGGCACTACGGATTTCGCTTTTATGTTCATACCCCACGAAGCTATTTATTATGACTTACTCACCAATAAGGTCGGAGCATCGACATCAGAAGAAAACGAGAACTTAATCCAGCGCGCCGCCGGAAAATATAAAGTTATCATTACTTCACCTACATCATTCCTGGCATATCTACAAACTGTCTTGCAAGGGCTTAAGGCTCTCAAGATAGAAGAATCCGCCAAAGAAATAATTAAAAAAGTGGAAGACCTGGGTAAACATTTGAAATCGTACGATGAATACCACAACAAGCTCGGGAATGCCCTTGGTATTGTGGTAAACCATTACAACGCTTCAAATAAAGAATTGAAAAAGATAGATAAAGATGTACTCAAGATTGCCGGCACTTCGCCCGAACTCTCATTACTGGAAATAGAAAAGCCGAAACTAGAAGATTAAATCTTTTTGATTTTCGGCCTAAAAATGCTATATTTTTATGAGTTCCTCTTCGGCTCTATCGTCTAACGGTTAGGACGAATCCTTCTCAAGGATTAAATCGCGGTTCGATTCCGCGTAGAGTCACAAATTTTTCTTCATTATTTTTTAATCTTAAAAAACCATAATCAAGTGGCATATTTATTGTTTTTCGTTTAGAGAAGGTCGATATTATAAATTTCTAATTTTATTAAATCCAATGTAAAATAAAAAAACCATCCCGACCATAAATCGGGGTGGTTTTTTGTTTTACATTTTAATCTTTCGGAATAGTTATGACTATCGTCGTACCGACATTTATTTTACTTTCTATACTTATACTTCCATTATGCTGTTCTATAATTTGTTTTGAAATGGAAAGCCCGAGACCAAACCCCCCGTCGTCACCCCTGGAATGTTCCGCTTTATAAAACCGGTCGCACACAAAAGGCAAGTCTTCTTCTTTTATTCCTACACCAGTATCCGAAATCAGAATGTACGCATTTTTATCATCACTGGTCAGGTAAACTCTGATACTGCCTATTTCTGTATAATTTATCGCATTTTGCAAAATATTCATTATGACTCTTTCAAAATCATTCGGATTTATTTTTACGGTTATTTTTTTGCTTTCACTTAATATAAGTTTCAACCCTTTTTTCTCAGCTTGCATTTCCATTTTGGACACTATCTTTTTCACAAAACTGTATAGATTAACCGAAACAAACTTATTGCTATTCGCGCCTTTTTTTCCGTCTCTAGAAATCATAAGCAGGTTGCTGACCAGCTCGGACATCTTCCTCGCTTCCTCCAGGTTGCTTTCTATAACTTTTCTTAGATCATTTTCTTTGTTGGAATTATTTTGCAGAGCGACCTCCGACTCCGTGGCAATTATGGCTATCGGGGTGCGCAGGTCATGCGAGACATCCGCATAAAACTTTTTTTGTTCGTCAAAATTATCTTCGATGGGCTTCAAGGTCTTGCCGGCTAAAAAATAACTCAAGAAAGTAATAATCAAGATAAGTATTCCGTCAATGTAATAGACCAAGACCTCCACAATCTCGTCCACGTCCACTATCGTGCCATCCACGCTCTGTACCGTTACTTTGCCGTTCAAATCTTGCTTCAATCTTGAATCAATCGTGTATATCAAAACACTACTGAAAATGACCATAATGATGATCATTATTACAATATAATAGGCGGTTAATTTAACCCTGGCACTGTGAAATAGATTATCCTTCAAACTACGCGTTGAATCTGTAGCCCACTCCGTAAATTGTTTCAAGGATGTTTTCATTTTTGCTTTGTAGCTTTTTCCTAATATTCCTAATATTCACATCCACGATGTTGCTGAATGTATCATAACTAAAATCCCAAATATGAGCAATGATTTTGTCCCGGCTCAAGACTTGATTCTTGTGCCTTAAGAAAAATTCCAAAATGGCGAATTCCTTAACGGTCAGCTTCACTGGCTTGCCTTTTTTCTCTACTGTGTGCTCTATGGTGTTTAATTTTATTCCGGCACCTTCCAATTCTGTCTCCAAAACTTTTTTCGGCCGCCTTAAGAGCGCCCTGATTCTAGCAGTTAGTTCCGTAAACTCAAAAGGCTTTACTAAATAATCATCCGCTCCCACGTCGAGCCCATCTATTTTGTTTTCCAGAGTATCTTTGGCAGTCAACATCAAAACCGGTATCGTAATTCCCTCGCTACGGATTTTCTTGCACAAAGAAAGCCCATCCAGTTCCGGTAACATTATGTCCAGAATAATCAAATCAAAATTCTCCGGGCTGGCTTCTATCCGGCGTAGCCCTTTCATTCCGTCATAAACGGCGTCCACCGCATAACCTAGGTTTTCCAAACCTTTCTTGATAGATTCTGCCAATTTTTCCTGATCTTCAATAATTAATATTCTCATATATACACAAATAGTATATCAGAATAATGAAGAAATTGTGAAGAAATATCCTTTCGCAAGGACGGTCCTCGCGAAATTCGTAATTATTTTTCTAATTCAAAGGACAAAAAACCATCTATAAAATTCTCAAACGAATCTTTTTCTTCAAAATAATCCGGAAAGGAATCAATTTTTAATATATTTCCTTCTGGACGTTGTACTTCTATGTAATCTTGATAACTAGAATATGGATAATTTTTTAGAAAATCTTTCCATTTTTTTGGATGTTTTTTGTCTATTAGATTTTTCCAGTCTGGAAATTCTATCTCAAGAGGATTTAAGTGAATATAGACGAATAGTTGTCTCATGTAATTATCATCGTTCCCGATTAATTTAGATTTAAAAAGCCCACCAAACAAACTTCCAGTTCTTTGGTATTTTATATTAAAGAACATTGAATATGCTGTACCCAACTTTTTCATAAATTTAGTAATTCCCCCATCAACTTCTTGCCTAATCAATAAATGAAAATGGTTGGGCATAAGACACCAAGCTCCAATAGACACGAGGGGGTCGCCTTTATCAAGAAACATAATTTCTTCAAAATTTTTATTAAATTTTTTCTCACTTAATAAATCACTTAGATTAAAAGATTTGTTTGAATTAGCAACATATAAAAGCATTACAAATCGCTCGTAATCTCTTTTAAGTTTAAAAATTATTCTTTTATCTATACCACGATTATAAATATGATAATACTCACCTGTGATAAATGGATCTTTGCGTAACATTTTTGTATTATAATAAATATCCTTAATTTTCTCAAGAACGGTTCTCGGGAGATTTTACTTAAATATATTCTTCAAAAAGCCAAAAAATCCAGTAGACGCCGGCTTGGAAAATGAGGGTGGATTTTGATCTTGCACCACGATAGTCAGGTCTTCACCATCTTTAGCCAAGCCGAAGTTTTCCCGAAAAAGTTTTTCTTTGCCTTCGGCTGTATTCAGGCTATTTATCTCGGAAGAAAGATTTTTTTGTTGCTGTAGGAGTGAAGCGATTTTATCTTCGGCTATTTTTTTGTTTTTTTCCGTATCCTGCATTTTATTCCAAAGACCTAAAACATTATAAGCAAAAAACAGTATTAAAACACCAAAAAGTATCAAAACTGGTTTTGACTGTATTATATGCCTCCATCCATTTTTTTGTTGAAAATTTCTGACCATATGTTAGTATAAGTATATGCTTTTCAATAAAAAACATCAAAAGAAAATCCAAACAGTCTGGGCTGTGGTCTGCGTCCTCATCATCATCAGCATGATATTGCTTTACACTCCGATATTTAGGTAAGCCTAAGCCGACGTTCCAGTCGGCTCCCCGACTTAACGCGTCGGGGTTTATTCGCTAGCGCGCATCATTTTTAGGAATACGTCTTGAGGGATGTTTACTCTGCCTCTCTCTTTCATTTTCTTCTTGCCTTTCTTCTGCTTTTCGCGAAGCTTCATTTTGCGGGTAATGTCTCCTCCGTACATATGCTGGGTCACATCCTTTTTCATGCCACTCTTGGTTCTGGAAGAAATAATGCGTCCCAACGCTTTGCCTTGAATCTTTAAAGAAAACATTTGTCGTGGCAACAGGTTGTCCAATTTTACGACTGCTTCCTCGGCCTCCACTTCCGCTCTTTTTTTGGAAACAACTCTGGAAAAAGCCGGCACGATTTCATCCGCCACAAGCAAGTCCAGCCGAGTGACGTTAGCCTCGCGCATTTCCCCAATGGAATAAGAAATGGAACCATAACCGGAAGTCGTGCTCTTTAGTTCATCAAAAAAATTGCGCATTAGTTCGCGTAAAGGCATCAAGGCGGAGATAATATTACGATTGCCTGCCCCGTAGGAAGCTCGCTTTCCTTCGGGGTCTCCAAAATTTTCCGTCTCACCTATTTCGCCCTCATGGTCAAAAAGCAATTGCATAATATTGCCGATGTATTGCACCGGGGTAATTATTTTTAATTTTACCCACGGCTCAAAAACAGTTTCCACATTACCATCATCCGGAAAAAAATACGGGGAGTAGATTTTTTCTTTTTTTCCATTCTTTAGAATAACTTCGTAGGTGATAGACGGAGTGGTAATGACTAATTTCAAATTAAATTCGCGGCGCAAGCGTTCGGTGATAATTTCCAGATGAAGCATCCCGAGAAAACCACAACGAAAACCTTTACCGAGTGAACCCGAAGATTCTTCTTCATAAGAAAAAGCCGAATCGGAAAGTTTTAATTTTCCCAAAGCCAGTTTCAATTCCGCAAAATCATCCGCATCTTCGGGGAATACAGATGCCCAGACCACCGGCAATGGTTGCATATAGCCCGGAAAAGCCGGCAAAGGATTTTTAAACATGGTTATTGTGTCTCCGACGGAGGCAATACCGGGCTTTTTGATACCGGTGACGATATAGCCCGTGTCTCCGGCTGATAAATTGTCTCTGGGAGTTTCTTCAGGCGAAAAAGTTCCGACTTCGAGCGCAATAAACTTTTCTTTGGAAACGGCAAAAAGCAAAGTGTCGCCCTTTCCAACTTTACCATCGAGTACTCGCACGAAAACTATCACTCCGCGGTGGTTGGAATACTTGAAATCAAAAACTAGCGCTCTTAATACCCCTTCCGTCGTTCCGACACCTCCCCCTACTTTAGGGGGAGGAAAAGCAGAAACCGGCGGCGGAATACGTTTTACAACTTCTTGCAATAAATTCTCCACTCCTTCTCCAGTGCGTCCAGAAACAAGTAAAATTTCGCTGGGGTCGCAATTTAAAAGCTCCACCACTTCTTCTTTTACCTCGGATACCCTAGACAATGGCGAGTCAATCTTGGATAGCACAGGGATGATTTTAAGGCCTCCCTCGCGCGCCATAGCGAGCGTGGTCAGCGTCTGAGCCTGCACACCTTGTGTCGAGTCTATCAGTAAAATAGAGCCTTCTACAGCCTTTAAAGCACGAGAAACTTCGTAGGAGAAATCTATGTGACCGGGGGTATCAATGAGGTTAAGAATGTATTTTTCACCACCCCCTACCCCCTCCTCCGAAAGGAGGGGGGTAAATTCCATCCGCACCGGCTGCATCTTAATTGTAATACCCCGCTCCCGTTCCAAATCCATAGAGTCCAAAACCTGGTCGCGCATTTTGCGCGTTTCGATGGTATGTGTAATCTCCAGCATCCGATCGGCCAAGGTGCTCTTGCCGTGATCAATATGTGCGATGATTGAAAAATTTCGTATATGTTTCAAGTCCATAAATAATTTAAATTATATTTTTAAACCCTCCTGCTTGCAGATCCCAGAGTTTTTTATACAGACCGCTTTTTTTATTAACCAATTCATCGTGCGTTCCGTCTTCGATAATTTTTCCTTTATCAAGTACAATGATTCTGTCCATCTGCCTGATGGTGGAAAGTCTGTGCGCTATGACTATCGTCGTCTTGCCTTCTATCAGCTTCGTCAGTGCATCTTGAATCAAGTATTCGGAATGAGAATCGAGCGAAGATGTCGCTTCGTCCAAAATAAGTATCGGAGCATTTTTGATTATCGCCCGCGCTATGGCCACCCGCTGGCGCTCTCCACCGGAAAGCTTCACTCCCCGCTCGCCGACATAAGTCTCATAACCGTTTGGAAGCGCATCAATAAATTCATCACAGTGCGCTAGGTGTGCTGCTTTTATCACTTCTCCATTTGTGGCATCCCGCCGGCCGTAGCGAATATTTTCCATCAAGGTGCGATGAAAGAGTACCGGGTCTTGCGGTACGAAAGAAATTTGCTCGCGCAGATTCTTCTGGGAAATTTTACTGATATCGGTTCCATCAATCGTGATGTTACCGCTAGTTAAGTCAAATAATCTCATCAGCAGGCGCACAAAGGTTGTCTTGCCCGCGCCGGAAGAACCGACGATGGCTATTTTTTGTCCAGGCGATATGGTCAGAGAAAAATTATCCAAAACTTTATTGTTATTATTTTTGTAAACATAAGTGACATTATCAAAAGCCACTTCACCTTTTGCTTTTTGAATAGTCTCTTTGTCGTTGTCCACAACCTCATATGGAGTGTTTAGAATAGTTGCCATTTCGTAAGCGTCCGCGAAGCTTTCATAATAAGCGCGGACGATGCCTCCAAAACTCCACAAGCTATCCATCAAGCGAATCAAATAACTCTGCAAGAGTACAATAACCGGCAAAGTGATAAGACCCAATCTCCAATCTCCGACGGCAAACCAGAAAATAATAAATTCAACGGCAACCGTGTAAAGGCTTTGTATCGAACCGAGTCCTTCCCATAAATACCAGTTGAAAGTGGTGGCTTTTTTTTGTTTTTGAATTACCTCGTTCGTGCGGTCTTTTTCATATTGGTCACCCGTAAAGAGCTGAATAGAAGAATGATTGCCGATAGCATCCGCAAAAGTTCCTGTGGTTTTAGTATCCCACTCGGAAGCGATGACGTCATATTTTAATTTGTAGCGGATATAGATTAGAGCAGTTACCAAAAACACAATACAAAATACCCCAAGAATAAAAGAATATTTTGGAAATAAGGTGTAAATGGCAATAACCGTGCCGAGTCCGCGGACGACAAGCGGCAAGCCGTCGGTTACCATTCTGTCCGCCAGTTTCTCAAACGCCCGAGCGTATTTGTTAATTTTATAAGTCAATGACCCGCCGAAGTTATTTGCGAAAAATGAATACGAGTGACCTATCATATAAGAAAATCCTTGCTCACGCAGACCAGCCATTGTGTTTGATTCAAAATATGAAAGAGAAAATCCCGAGATTCGGCGAATTACCCATCGGGCAAAGTTTAAGATTAAAATTAAGATAATTATTGATTGAGCCAAAGAAACGACCGAAAAATTATTGGCGCTTAAAACATCCCAGAGTTTTAAATATTGCAACGGTATATAAACATCAAGCAAGGAAGCAAAAGTAGTGGCAAAAATAACAGTGAAAAAAGACACCTTGAAATGCCTGATTACCTGCCAGAAGTATTTCAGTACTAACTTCCGCAGTAAATTTGAATAGGTTTTTTCTGCTTTTTCCATATAAAAAAGGACAGATTATGTCCGACCCTTATTATAACACATTAAAACTATGTTTCAAAACTAGTTTTCCCCCTCTCCTTTACAAGGAGAGGGGTCGGGGGTGAGGTCTATAATTCTTCCGCGGACGGAGCAATAACTTTCGCCCTCCAGAACTTGGTTTTTAGGGTTTCTATCAGATCTTTCAATTCCTCACTGCCGAGTAGGTATAAGACAAGTATAGCCGCGGCTATGCCGAGGATGCCGGAAATGAAACCTTGCAGGAAGACTCCCATAAACGTCGTCGTGCCAAAAATCGGCGAAAGAATGTTTAAAGATAGATAGGCGGTGAGTCCCAGGAAAAACGACGCACCCAGACTTTGGAAAAAAGTTTTAGTGATAAAGGATTCATTCGGCATAAAGTCTCTCTTCACAAAAATCCAATGCAGAATGAAATTCAAAATCGTGCCGACAGAATATGCAAGCGGAAGCATCAACACTTCCGTCCCGGGAATATCCGTGACCTTCAGCAGTGACTCTACGAAATATCGGAAGAACAACCAATTATGAAAAATATAAGTAAACACATAAGATAAAATTATAATTAACACGGAGCAAATAAAATTCACAATAAGCGGACGCTTAGTGTCGCCGGTCGCATAGTACGAACGAGAAAGAAGAGTGATCATTCCATTTGCCAAGACAGAAAGAGCAAAGATTGCGAGACATGCGGCAGTGAGGCGAGTGTCTTCCCAAGAAAAAGATCCGGAACCGAGTATCACGCGCACTATCTGCGCCCGGAGCACAATAAAAATAAAAATCACCGGCAGAGACCAGAAAACAATCGCCCTTCCCGCCCCCTTTAAGTGTTTGATAAATTCGTCTTTTTTACCACCACTAAAAGCTTTGGCCAAAGTCGGAAAAGCAGCCACAGCATAAGATATGCCGATGATGTTGAGTGGCACAGATTGCAGATTAAAAGCAAAGTTAAAAACAGAAATCGAACCACTTTTTAAAAATGAAGCAAGCGCGATGATGCAAATCAGAGCGATGTTGTTGAAAGCCATACCCATGGTCCTCGGTAGAGATGTAAGCGCTACATTTTTGATATCTTTAAAATTAATATGCAACGAAAACTTCGGCGTGAATCCGCAAGAATGCGAGGCAAAAGCCTGCACTCCGAAATGCATCAAGGCGCCAAGCGCCACACCCATCGCCAGCCCATAAATGCCAAAAATTGGATAAAGAAAAATCACACCGGTGATAATTCCTAAATTATAAAAAATCGGACTTAGGGAATAGATGAAAAATTTGCGAAAAAGCTGAGTAACTGTCCCGAAAAGATTTGAAAGCCCCATAAAAATCGGGGACATGAGCATAATTCTAGACATGAAAACCACTTTTATTTGCATGGCATGAGTAAAACCCGGAGCAATAAA
>PMIU01000060.1 GCA_003157195.1 Candidatus Nomurabacteria bacterium | reverse complement strand
CAGGGATGAATTAGGGACTAGGTTCTAGGTTCTAGAAATTTGCATTTTACTAGCTCCCTAGCAACTAGTCACTAGCACCTAACTAATGCTCCCCGCCATATTGTAAATAGGCATCAAAATAGAAACCAAAAGTATACCCACCCCAAGACCCAAAACCACAATCATCACCGGCTCTATCAAGCCCACCAGTGTATCCACTGCGCCATCAACTTCGCGCGCGTAAAAATCCGTTAGAGTTTTCAAAATATTTCCAAGTGAACCCGTTTCTTCGCCCACTTGGACCATTTGCACCAAGATTCCAGGTATTTGTTCCGGATGTTTTTCGAATGCTGAAGAAAGAGATAGTCCAGATTTCACGCCATCGGCCACATCTGCCAATAAATCTTTGTAAACCAAAGAACCCACGACATCTCCGGTAATATCTATCGCCCGAACTATCGGAACACCAGAGGAAAGCATTGTATTTAAGTTGTCGGTAATTCTAGAAAGATAAAGTTTTTTATAAAGGTTGCCAATAGCCGGAGCAGACAAGCGCAAGTTATCAAGATACACTTTTCCCCTCGAAGTAGAAGACAGTCGCCAAACCCAAATACCCAAGAGTACCAAAAAAATCAAAGCAAAAAATCCATAATGAACAAACAAATTTGAAACGCCTATAACAATTTTGGTGAAAAACGGCGGATCTTGGCCGGAATCCAAAATGATTGCCGAAAGTTTCGGAATCACAATCGTAAACATCAACGTCATCACAACAAAAAATGTAAGAATAACAAAAGCCGGATAAATAAGCGCATTTCTGGTTTTAGAAGTGAGGGCATATTGGCGATCCAGATATTCTGCCAAGTGCGCGAATGTCTGATTAAGTTTTCCCGTTTCTTCGCCTACTTTTACCATATTCACATAAAAGTCGGAAAAAACATCGGGGTGCTTTGCGAGTGCGCCGGAAATGGAAACTCCCGCCTGTAAATCGTCGCCAATTTGAGTAAGTTTGTGCCCCAAAAGTTTGTTCTCAGTATTCACAGAGAGCATAGTGAAAGCCTTCAAGGCGGAAACTTGCGCTTCAAACAAGGTGGAAATCTGGCGAGAAAGAATCACAATGTCTTTCATTTTCACCTTCTCGAAAAAAGAAATATCAAAAATAGATTTTTTCTCATTTTCTTCGTTGATGGAAATAACAACCAGCCCCCGACGTTGAAGCCCGCTGATAGCGATATCGCGATTGGGCGCGTCAATTTCCCCTTCTTTATTTGCTCCTGTATAGTCTATTGATTTGTATTTGAATAACATATTATTTTAATCTCTCCAACCCTTTTGGATTAAGCGAATATTGATAAGCGTTCTCAATGGAAATTTCTCCGGCGCGGACGAGTTCTATCAATGAATGGTTTAAATCCACCATTCCGGATTCTGACCCCGTTTCTATAACCANNATTTGCCACCGCATTATTATTCAAGAGAAGCTCATAAGCCGGCACAAGTCCGCCGGAAATTCTGGGAACGAGCCTCTGAGAAAAAATGCCGAGAAGCGAGGCGGCGAGCTGAGAGCGGATTTGATCTTGCTGTGTGCCCGGGAAAGAATCAATTATTCTGTCTATGGTTTGTGAAGCATTGTTGGTATGCAAAGTAGAAAGCACTAAGTGCCCAGTCTCTGCCGCCGTTACAGCCGTGGAAATAGTTTCCGGTGTACGCATTTCGCCAACCATGATCACANNCACATTCACGTCCTCACGGAAAACTTCTTTCAATGCCACGTGGAAATCTTTGGTATCGATACCGACTTCGCGCTGGCTAATGATGGATTTATTTGGCACATAAACGTGTTCAATCGGATCTTCGATGGTAATGATATTGCGCGCTTGCTCATTATTAATAACATCAATCATCGCGGATAAGGTGGTTGATTTACCTTGTCCGACAGGACCGACAACGAGGAAAAATCCTTGTTTCTTGCGAGCCAGATCGGCTAAAACAGAAGGCAAATGCAATTGCTCCATGGTCTGGACTTTCGGCACCAAGCGAAAAACAATATTTATCAAACCTTTTTGAAAAAAAGCATTGCCACGCAATCTAGCTTCTCCGCGAAAGTCATAAGAAAAATCGGCTTCTTGCTCTTCTTTGAATTTTTCAATTTTTGTTTTTTCCAATATTTCACCCAAAATTCCCAATATGTCTTCCTGGGTCAAAACTGCGTGTTTGGCGAGGAAAATAAGCTCGCCGGAAACGCGAATGGCCGGCACACGCCCAGCACCCAAATGCAAATCTGAACCATTTTCGTGGATAACAGTTAAAATAAGTTCTTCAAATTCTTTTTTATAATCTTTCATAATTTATTTTTTATTTTCTAAAATTTTAACCACCTGGTCAATAACTTCGGCTGGGGTGGAATTTGCTTTTACGATGTACCCTGCCACTCCCAATTTTTTGCCTTCATCAATATCTTTTTGTTCGCTTTTATTAGATAAAACTATTTTTATGCAATTTGAACACAACTTTTGCATATTTATTTGCGCCAACATTTCAAAACCATCCATCTCCGGCATAATTATATCCATCAACATCACATCCGGATTTAATCCCCCTTTCATTTTATCTATCGCTTGCAGACCACTACTCGCCGTATAAACTTCAAAATTGTTCTGGCTGAATTTGAGCGCGTACATATCCAAAAGAAAATTGTCATCATCCACTATTAAAATTTTTCTTTTCTCTTTTTCCATGTGCTTCTTTATTATATCACAATCCGCTTAATCATTCTCGTTGTTAAAATTATACACTTCGGTGAAAGGAATAATACCGTCGAGCGATTTCAACATTGCGTCTTCTTTCATCATCAGCATTCCCTTTCGGCGCGCCACTTCATAGATGGCGCCGTTGGTGGGATTTTTGAGTATCACTGCCTGCATTTCTTTGTCAATTTTAAACATTTCAAAAACCGCAATACGACCTCGCGTACCAGAAGGGCATTCGCTCGATGGAACCGTTTCATACATTTCATTTTTAAATTTAATATCTTTTTTAAATTCCTCCGGCAAATCTTTCATTTGTTCCTCTATCTGCATTTTAATGCTCTCGTCCATCGGTATAAGTTTCCGCGATGATGGACAGGTTAATCGAGCCAAACGTTGCGCAATGGAAACAATTAATGTAGGAGCAATTAAATACGGATCGACTCCCATATCCACCAAGCGTGGAATAGCGCCAATGGCGGAATTGGTGTGCAAGGTGGAAAGTACTAAATGCCCGGTCAAAGCGGCTTGAATGGCTAGTTGGGCCGTTTCTTTATCGCGAATCTCTCCGACCATTATTATGTCTGGGTCTTGGCGAAGTATCGAACGAAGCCCAGAAGCAAAGGTGTACCCTATCTCCGGCATCATTTGCGACTGATTAATGTCCGGCATATGATATTCCACCGGATCCTCCAAGGACACGATGTTGCTTTTTTCTTTATCCAGCGCGTTCATCATCGAGTAGAGAGTGGTGGATTTCCCGGACCCAGTCGGGCCGGTAATCAAGATAAGTCCGTAGGGTCTCTTGATTGCCTCCTGCACTATGCTTAAATTTGTTTTTGACAAACCGAGCTGATCAAGCGGTTTCACTCCTTTTTCGGAATCCAAGATACGCATAACGACTTTCTCGCCATAATATGCCGGCATTGTAGAAACACGAAAATCGATTTTTCGCCCGTCAATATTCGCGCTGAAGGATCCATCTTGAGGCTTGCGTTTTTCATCCAGCCGCAATTTGGCTAGAATTTTTATACGAGCCACAATTCCGCCATAAACATTCGGCGGCAATACTATTGTGGTGTGCAATATCCCATCCACGCGAAAACGCACCTTGACCTTTTCGCCAGTAAATTCAATATGTATATCTGAAGCATCCCCCTCGATAGCATTCCTCAGTATCACTGCCACGATTTTTATAACCGGCGCGTCTTCCACGATTTTCGCTTCTTCTCCCGGCTTTATTTTTTTAATCTCTTTACTTAAATTTTCCTCGTTTAAACCTTTCACGTCGGCCATTTCATCTTGACTCAGTTCGGTCAGAGCTTCTTCAACTTGGCTGCCGATGCCTTTATAAGCTTGCATTATGGTTTGATAATTGCTCTTGGAAATTAAAAAAATCTTAAAAGGAATGCCTATCTTGTTAGAGATAAATTGAAGAGCGTCCATCGCTTCCATATTCTCCGGGTCCGTTATCCCGACTTCCAATATTCCGTCTTTCAATTCAATCGGGGCAAAATGATAATGCGTAGCTGAATCTTCCGAAATATATTTTAGAGTATCAAAAGACATTTCTTCGGAATTTACATTTTTTATCGGCAAATTTAAATACTCTCCTTTTGTTTTAAGAATTTTTTCTTCTGGAACGCCGGATTTGATTAAAGCTTCGTCGACATCCCCGCTGAACTCTCCATTGGCGCGATTTTTTATTTCGCCGATTTGGCTACTTTGAATGATTCCCTTTTTAGCTAATTCTTCTAAGAAACTCATCCCGTTAGAAGCAGGTCGCGGTCAGTACACCGTGATTATGCTTAATTATATTATTAAATATTATATTTTTCATAAACATCTTTATGTTTTAAACCGCGACCGCGGCTTCTAACGGGACTAAGGTATAATGGGTGCAGAATTGATTGAAGCACCCGGGATTTTCGCAGGTGTTGTGCCGACCACAGGAGGAGTCGTTGCGGGTACTGTTGGAACAACATCATTGCCAAATTGCGCAAATGGGTTCGGTCGGCCAGTCGTAGCATCTGGCACGAGCGTGATGCTGGAGTCATGCAAACTGCTAAAGGCAGGGTCGGCGAAAATGGAATCGTCTAATTTTATATTTTTAACACTTAATAATAAATTCAAAAAATCTTCTGTAACTAAAGGAGTTCCATTGACGCTTGGTGATGCTGTCGCGGACATAGGCGTAGAAGAAACCAAGTTGGTCTGATCGCTAGAAGACGGCTTGATGAAAAAAACGTAAATCAAAATCAGCGCCGCCGCTATCGCTACAAATATTATAATGTTTCTGATTTTGGGCATTTTAATTTTTTAAATAATAAGTTTTAATTTTAAAATCATATGTATAAACTTCCGGAGAAGATGTTTTTATATTAGTGTTTACAACATTTGTATCGGACGAAAACGAAATCGATGAGATATCCACAATTCTTAGATTGCTCTCCAAATCCTTGGTGAAACTTATAAAATTATCATAGGTTCCGGTTGTAGAAAATTCTAAATCAAAAACTCCATAATTGCTGGGCGCCGTATTAACAGCTCCGCCTCCAATCACCGCCCCCGTCGTAGAGACAGTCGCTGTATTGGTCGTATTATATTTCACATCTTTTAAGACCATGCCGTAAGGTGCAGCTATTTGCCCTATCTCTAAAATTAAGCGAACATTGTCGACATTGTCCGGCAAGAGCTTAACAATTTTTGCCAAGTTGGCTGGATCAATGGCATTTTCTTTGGCGGTCAAACTGTCCCGCACGTTTTCCAGCGCTTTGGAATTATCAAGCGCTTGGTTGTAAGATGTCACTGTCTCTTTAAGTGTTGCAATATCGCTATAAAGAGGATTGGCAAACATAAAAAACAAAGCGATGGCAATGAGTATTAAGATAATTGGCATAATAAATCTTGTCATAAATTTAGCTTTGGGTTTGCGTTAAGAGATTTTGCTTGTAATTGACAAAATTTGGATCGACTGAAAACTCCAAATCAAAAAGGACATTGCCGCTGTTATCAAGCGTTAAATTGGAAAAAACAGGATCAATCAGATTTTTGTTTTGAGTGAACAAATCAGACTGGAGCGCAATGGAGCGATAACCAATCGCAATCCCGGACATTTTAACATCTACGGTGGCATTCTGGTCATCGCTTAAGGTATAACTAAACTTGGTATAGCGAACGCTTTTCATTGTCAAGTCTTGGAGCGAGACAAAAATGGGAGTAACGGTAATATGTTTTGATAAAATTTCAGTCGAAGCATTTAAACGTTTATCCAATACTTGCAGTTCGGCTATTTTAGAAGGTTCGAAACGATTCTTGGCCAGAGTCAGGGTATTTTCCATATCCGCAATATTTTTCGCAACAATTCCTTTATAGAAATACAATCCGACTGTAGCGACAATAACCGTGACTAAAATAAAAAGAGAAGCAACGAGAAAAATACCAACTGGCCGCGGAGAGGTAGCGCGTTCGTTCACGATGGGCTTCTTGGGTATAAATGATGTTTGAAAATTCGGTTCCATTTTACTCCCCTATTATATTACAAAAACAACTTTTAAAGAAGCAAATTGTGCATAACTTTGGCGTTACTGCAGTTTGCGTAAAGCGAGACCGAGAGCCACGGCGAATTCGGGACCCATATTTTCCAAAACTTTATCCAAAAATGCTGGCGCTTCAACCTTATTAAAGGGATGACCCATTTCTACCTCTGCTTTGAAATTATTTATAGCCACTTCCTTGAGTCCCTTGAGGAGCGCTCCACCACCGGTAAATATTATCTTGCTGATAGTCCTGTCATATTTCTTTTCATATGCCAAGAGTACGCCATTGGTCTCGGAAAGAATGTAATCGATATGAATTTTTATAATCTCCGCCAAATTTTTTTCCGTGGGATTTCCAAAAAAGCCAAATTCCTTTTTCATTTTCTCTGCTTCATTGAAAGGAATACTCAAAGATTTGGAAATGGAATTGGTTATGTCCGCGCCTCCGCGATTTATGGTGTGGTAGCTCTTAATCATGCCGAATTCGACGATGGAGAGCTTGGTACGCGAAGCACCGAAATCCATCAAAAGAACCGGTGAAAGCTCATGCTCGAAATTTGACCGAATGGAAGAAAATATTTCAATTTCAAAAAAAGAGGCGTTCATCCTGGCCTCCGAAACAATTGAGCGGTATTTGGCGACAGCGTCATTTTGGGTGGCGACGACTAATACGTTCATCTTTTCTCCGTCTTTCCCAAGTAAATCTCCGTTTTTTTCATCAATATTGAGTTCGGTGAAGGAAGCTTCTTTTTTGGGCAAAATAAAATAATCAATAGATACTTCATCGATGGGAACCGGAATATACTTGCGAGCTTCAGTCGGAACAATGGAAGCTATTTGGGATTCTCCTAATTGAGCCGGTAGTTCAATTGTAAAAATCAGGCTTGATTGGATGGGAATAGACATGGCTAGCGTCGTATTTGCCACCCCGGATTGTTTCAAAACTTCTTTCAAAGCCGATCCGACTTTTTCCACGGAAAGATTAGTGATAGATCCAGCGTCCATATTGTCATACGGACCAAGGGCTATTGATCCATATGTTTCGAGAACAGCCTTACCTCCCTTTCGTTTGATTTCAACTACCTTAATTGCCGAAGAACCAATATCCACACCGACGGCAGAGTCTCCTCCCCCGCTTCCACCCAACTTGAAACCAGAAATAAGCTTTGTTAAAAAATTATTCATACCATTGTTTTATGCTAAAATTATACCATAAGCGATGTTTTTAAACACTATATTAAACAGTGTATTAAATATTGTCTTTCCGGCAAAGTGCCTATCTTGCGGGAAAAACGGAACGGAATTATGTCTGTCTTGTTTATATCTTTCTCCGTCAGCAGAACGTGAAAGCGAGAGTTGGGTTTTTCCTTTATACGATTATCGCCACCCGCCCATCAAAAAAGCTCTCTGGTTGCTCAAATACAAAGGCAAAAAGAGATTGGCAAAAATTTTCGCGGAAGTTATTTATGACAGAATATTGGAAGAATTGTCTGACTTATCTGTGCTCCAAAATTTTAATAATGTCATTTTGATACCCATCCCCTTGTCGCCCCAAAGATACCGTGAACGCGGATACAACCAGGCGCAACTGATTTGTGAGGAAATAATTCACCTCACCCCCAATCCAATACTTACTCTGGCAAATAATATTTTAGTTAAACCCAAAGAAACAGAACACCAAGCGCGCATTAAAGACCGCCGCACTAGATTGAAAAATATAGTTGGTTCGTTTGCCATAAAAAAAGAAAATATAAATAAAATAAAAAACAGAAATATAATACTGATAGACGACATCACCACCACCGGCGCCACTTTAGCGGAAGCCAAGAAAGTTTTAAAACAAGCTGGCGCACGGAAAGTAATAGCCTTCACGGTGGCGCATTAACTTTCGCGAGGACGGTCCTCGCGAAAGAATTCTTATTAACAATCCCTGTAATTTTGTTTGGAGACATAGAAGCAATGGTTACCTCTGCGCTATCGCCCTTACCATCCGAAAGAATGATGATATCACCCTTTTTCATCCGCAAAACACCCTTTATTTGCTTGATATTTTCGGGATTGGTTATTTCTATCTCGTTTTTTGAGAGGTCAAAAGTTCCAATAAATCTGTGAATTTTCATAATTTATATGATACACTTTAATTATGAAAAGTGAAACTAGGCGGTGCCAGAACTGTAAAAAGGACTTCGTAATCGAACCGNNAAAAATCAAAGTCCCTCCGCCGACCTTTTGCCCGGAATGCCGAATGCAACGGCGCATGGCTTGGAGAAACGAACGAACTCTTCACCGGAACAAATGCGGAAAAACTGGTAAAAGTTTAGTTAGTTGTTTTTCAGCTGATTCTCCTTTTGTTGTTTACGAAAGAGATATTTGGTGGGGTGAGAAGTGGAACCCAACTGATTTTGGAATTGACTACGATTTCAAAAGACCGTTTTTTTCTCAATTTAGACAACTTATGGAGAAAGTTCCTCACCCCAATCTTTTTATTGGGAAATGCGTTAATACTTTCTACGGAAATTACATAGGAGAATTTAGGAATTCGTATTTAGTATCGGCTTCTTGGGAAGGGGATANNAACTCATACTTTTTATTTGATTGTAAAAATTGTATTAATTGCTTTGGGTGCACCTCTCTTCGCAGTAAATCTAACTGTATGTGGAATGAGCAACTAACCAGGGAGGAGTATAATAAGAAATTAAAAGAATTAGATATAGGAAGTTATGTTAATTTTATAAAAGCGAAAGAAAAATTTGAACAAATAAAATTAAAATCTATTCGAAGATATGCGAATATTATAAATTCCACTAATGTTACCGGGGACGATCTTGTTAATACAAATAATTGCCNNTTGCTTTTTTGTCCCTGGGGAAGTCAAGGATTGCAAATATGTGACAAATGTCGCCTACGGCATGAATACTTCTTACGACGGCTATGGAGTCGGAGATAATGCAGAATTGCTTTATGAAGCGATGGATTCTGGTGTAAATGGTTCACGCCAGCTTTTCACACTAACTGCTTGGGAATGTTTGAATACAGAGTATTNNCATTGATAAAAAGGGGAGTATATATAAATATGGAGAATATCTCCCGATAGAAATTTCTCCATTTGGATACAATGAAACTGTCGCGTGTGATTATTTTCCTATGACAAAAGAAGAAATTTTAAAAAACAATTATAATTTTATTGAAAAAGAAAAACCAGAATATTCAGTTACTCTTACCACGGAGAATTTGCCCGACCACATAAAAGACACCGATGAGAATATTTTAAATCAAATTATTGAATGTGAATCATGTAAAAGGCCATATAAAATTATTCAAAATGAATTGATTTTTCTAAAAAGATTCAATTTGCCGTTACCAAGAAACTGTTTTGAATGTCGTCATCAAGAACGCTTTAAGAAAGTAAATCCTCCTAAACTTTGGCATAGAGTTTGTATGTGCGATAAGGAAAACCATACCCACAGCACCGGCCCTTGC
>PMIU01000104.1 GCA_003157195.1 Candidatus Nomurabacteria bacterium | reverse complement strand
TAAGTGTCCCCTCCCCTTTATAAAACTCTCCGCTCGCTATCGTCGAAAGACAATCCACATCTAAACTTGGATCTATGGCATCAAGAACCTCCTGCCGATTTATGTGCGCAGGTAATGGAAGCTGTAAAATTATTCCGCACATATTTTTTACTTTATTTAGAATATTTATTTCTTTTATTAACTGCTCGGTAGTTATAGATGTAGGAAAATTCGCATTTTGAAATTTAATGCCGACCGACTCGGCGGTTTTGGCTTTCATTTTAACGTACTGCAAAGAAGACGGGTCCTCCCCCACCAAGACATCACAAAAAACCGGCACGAAGGGCAAAAGAGCCACTTCATTTTTTACCTTGGCTAAAATTTCTTTGCTTAATTTTCTTCCATCAATAATTTGCATAATTTTTCCCCTCTCCTTCACAAGGAGAGGGGTCAGGGGTGAGGTCACGCTCCTAAAAATTCATTATTCATATCATCGCGATGCGCCGACCGGCCATACTTGCGCATACTCATCAGTATGCCAAGCCCAGCGAACTCCGTCAATAAATGCGAACCGCCATAACTCATAAAGGGCAGTGGAATACCAGTGACAGGCATAATACCTATATTCATACCTACATTG
This sequence comes from Candidatus Nomurabacteria bacterium, assembly GCA_003157195.1. Lineage (GTDB taxonomy): Bacteria > Patescibacteriota > Minisyncoccia > Phycocordibacterales > UBA9973 > UBA9973. The sequence goes on along the minus strand of PMIU01000104.1, from coordinate 2,249 downwards.
ACGAGTATGTGACTCATAAAATAAATGGCGATGCCCATACCGAAAAGTATTTCAAAATTAGATGCACCAAGAGACGCCGAACGTAAAATTCTCCAGATTACCAAACAATAAAGCAGAAGGACGAGCGCGCAGCCGACGAAGCCCCACTCTTCGGCAAAAGCAGCGAAAATAAAATCGGACTGGGGTACGGGCAGAAACTTTAAGCGCGACTGCGTGCCGAAACCCAAACCCTTACCCACTAATTGCCCCGAACCTACTGCTATCGTCGATTGAAAAACGTTGTAGCCTGTTTTGTGAATATCTGTCAGTGGATTAATAAAATTATAAATGCGGGCTTTTTGATATGGTTTGAAAGCGACAAACCAAAGGGATACGAAAATCACAAAACCAACCGCAAAGACGGCAAAAAGGTGAACTTTGGAGATTCCAGAAACCAGCACCATACCCAGCCAGATGAAAAACACCACCATAGCCGAGCCGAGGTCAGGCTGAAACAAAACCAAAACCAGTGGCACAAAAGCGTAAAATCCAGAAATAAAAATATGTTTAAAATCTTTAATTTCTACATGCCGACGAGAAAAATATTTGGCCAAAATCAGAACTAAAACCAACTTCATCACATCCACGGGCTGAAAGGAAAAAAGACCAAGATTGAACCAACTTTTGGCACCATGAGAAATATGCCCTAGAATAATCAGTACCAGTAAAAGAAAAGAAAGAAAAAGAAACAACGTTACCAAAACATCTGTGCGTTTCAAAAAACGAAAATCAATAAAAGAAAAAAGAAAAAATACAGCAAAAGACAGCGTAATCCAGATAATTTGCTTGCCGAAAAAGTCCGCGGTGGTTTCGAGCGGCGTAAAAGACTTCATTGTGACCAGCCCGGCTGCAACTATCGGAATAATAAAAAAAACAAGTAACCAGTCTATTCTTTTGAGAGCTTTTTCTGCCATAATTTTCTACTGCAATTTTACGGAAAAAATGTCATACATTGGAATTATTTCCTTCGCCACCACGGAACTCCCAAATGGTTCCAGCCAAGTAAAGTTTATATCGGCATTTGAAAGCGGAGCAAGCTGGTTTAGATAAGTACTGCTGGCAGAAACAGCGTTCCCTCCTGCATCATACATAATTGCAATAACGCTGATATTCGGAATAATAAAAAGAGAATTATTTTTTACGGTGGCTGATAGACGCGGACTTGTCGCTTCATCTGTGAGTTGTATATTCGACACAGCGATTTTCAGTTGGTCAATTTTTTCCTGGGAAATTTGCAGCCAATTGGGTATCTCCGTAAATTCAAAAGTTGTATAAACCGGGATGGAATTACCAATGCCTATCCCCGGCTCAAAAATGGCAAAATTGCCGGCTGGTGGAATAAAAGTCGTACCCTCTCTCATGCCAATATAAACATTATTCGCGTCGGCAAAACGAAACCGATAGCTCACTTTTTCTGCGGCGACGTTTTTGTTGTGGTTCACAATATAAGCGACAGCATTGTAGCGCCCAGGAATCACTTGAAAAGCGCGAGCCCAGAGAACGGAAACATTTTCCACCTGTGATAAGCAGGCGCGGGCGCAAGAACCACCGCAATTAATACCGGTTTCGTTTCCGTTTTGCTTGCCATCAAAACACGTCGGCGCTTTATTAAAACTGGGGTAAATTATCAAAAATCCGAATATAAAAATTATTATAATTAAACCAATAACAATAAAAATTTGTCTCTTTAGAGCCCAAGTAATGAATGCCATAAATATATATTAGCATTAAAACTTGAGAAAATAAAACGCCATAAAAAAACCCGGCGTCAGAAGACCAGCCGGGTCAGCGCCCCTTGTCGTAATCTACGACATGCGCTTTCGCATGATAACTCTCAATAACATAGCCACCATGCCAAATAAGATAAAATAATCAATCATAGCGAAGAACAAGTTCCCCTGAAAAGGAAAAGCGGACGAACGCCCCGTGCCCCTCTGCACTATAGGGTTGCATTCAACTCTTCCTTTTCAGGTTAAGTTATTTATACATCGTTTATATAAAAAAGCAACCCAAAAAGCACAAAACCCACTTCACGAAATTGTGAAATGGGTGCGACGATAAAAACTACAAAAAAAAGGACAAATCCGTGCCGGGGGAAGACAACAGGCCTTGCGGGTGGCTCACCGGAATAAACATCTTGCGCGCGCATTCACGGGAACACACAAAGCCCCTTCCCCCAGCATTTGTATAATCAATTACCCCGCGGCAAG
>PMIU01000068.1 GCA_003157195.1 Candidatus Nomurabacteria bacterium | reverse complement strand
TCGCCGGTTCAAGTCCGGTCAGCCGCGCATCATCAGATTAATTCTGTCAAATGACTTTTGAGCTTTACTGCCATTAGCTTTTTCCAGTTCCCACCCTGCGATAGCGGCCTCAATGGTATTCTTCTCTGTAGCGATCGGTTTTAGCCATTTCATACTGTCAATACTGAGTATTTTGTCTTTTATTGCACAGTTCCCACCCAGTGCCAAAAATATCTCTTTTTTAGTTTGAATGTCGCCGGCAATGAATCGTTCTCTGGCTGTTGAAGCAAAATTAAACGTCTTTTCAGTTAATTCTAGCCACTTGTCAGCTCTGTTTTCTGTCTNNGTGCACTTTGTCTCAATATAACAATTTGTCCTTTTAGTTTCGTTTTTTCACTCAAAAATTGCTCATCATCAATGAGGTCGCGGTATCGCATCTGAGTTAATCTATCGAGTTGTCTTTGTGTATCGTCAAGAGTTTTTTGCTGAGTATTAGCTACGGCTGTTCTGTCGCTGATTTCTTGATCGTTGCTTCTTCTGATAATTCCTATGGCCCAGTCTCTGAATTCGGGAGTAATGGTAATTTTTTCAAGTTCAGTTTTTATCTGACTTTCTAGCGACTTGCCAGTAGTGTAGTTATTTTGGCCACACTTACTGCCTTTGTTTCTTCGCATACAATAATAGTATTCAAAGGTAGCAAGCTTGCCAGTGCTTTTGATAATCTTTGTTTTTACAATTGCCGTAACGCTACCACCACACTCGCCACAGTGAATACAGCCGGTGAAAGCATGTTGATGTTTTTGAGGACGAGGTTTGCCTTTTTTACCTAGGATTATCTGAGCTTTATCAAATTCTTCTAGCGTAATCATTGGCTTATGATTTCCTTCGTGCCATTCTCCTCGAAACTTAAACATTCCAGTATAAAAGGCATTGGAAAAAAGCTCAAAAATACTACTGTGTCCGATCGGACCTTCGCCCCTTTTCTTTGTCTTTCGTGTTCTGAAACCCCAGACGTTATTCATAATTTCAAGTATCTGAGTAGGGGAGTAAGCATCCGAAAGAAGCATATCCCAGGCTTTCCTAACTAAATCAAAACGATCGGGATCTACCTTGATGTAATTCTCGCCTCTGTTCTCGAATTTAGTATTCAGATAACCGAGTGGTGCGAGAAGTGGAGCCAGTCCTTTTGCAATCTTGCTGTTCACGCCTCTTCTGACATTTTTTTTCATGTCTCGAATAAACTGATTAGCAGATCCAGTTTCAACACTGAGAATAAGGGCGTTGTCATCGGGCAAATACTCTCGGCTCATTGTTTGGATTGATTTAACAACTTCTTCTTGAAGTAACCATTGAATTGTCCCGCCGTCTACCGGATTGCGTGATAGTCGATTAATTTCCCAACACAAAATACCATCTGCTTCACCCGTCTTGATTCTTCGTATCATGTCTTCAAAAACTTTCCGCTTGAATGGTGCTTTTGCTGATTTTGATTCAAAAAGAATATCAACAATGTTAAGACCTTCATCCTTTGCCAAAATCTTTAAACTATTTATTTGGTCATCGATAGACTGGACCTGCCTTTCCGATGATTCGGAACTTTTTCTGGCGTACAGGAAATATTTAATTTTATTTATTTCATTTTTCATATCATTTTTTTATTTAAGCTTAGCATAATAATTATAGCACTTTATCTGCGGAGCTAGAAAGGTAAATCTTTCTGCTCCGGTGGTTATTCTGCTAATTTTGGGGGAGTATTATCAACAATCTTTTTATCTTTTTCGACCTCTAGACCCAAACTGTCAATAAAACTATCAAGCCTAGTTTTTGGAGTATCCCCAAGATGCCTTGCTTGTTCCAAGGCGCCCACTTCTTTAGGTAGGGCATCTTCGGTTTTGAGGGCATCTTCGGGAAGTTTCCACTCCCAAAAACCATCTTCAAAACTGGAAGACTTTTTTGGCTTGATTCCTAATTTTCCACGAGCGTTTCGTAATGGTTTTGAACTAATGCCAATTTTTTGAGCTTCCTTGCTTGCTTCATCCGCCTTAACTGGCCCTTTTGCCAATAAATCAATCAAGAAATCAACAGCCTCATCAGTAGCAGTGTGTTGCTCTGTTGATTGAGAAAATGCAAGAGCTTCTTCTGTTGTAATTTCTACTGGTTCAGATTCCCAGGCAATTACGGGTTGTCCATTTTCTGCTTCAACAATAGAATAAGCAAGTCCAGTTTTGTCTTTTGCGATATTGTTTTTCAATGGCATTAACAATCTGCGTTCTGGATTTTCTTTGTCTTTTGTAACAATATAAGCAGTTCGTACGGCAGCGGTAAAAGCCAACGAACCCATCACTCGATATGATGCATTGCCTCCACTGTTTTTGTTAAGATGACTGACTAAAATAATCGCGACTTTATGTTTGGATGCTAGTTCGGCTAGTGGCGCAAGTAATCCTCGTATATCAGAATTATTATTACTGTCAGCATTGTCTAGGTATGCAGATATTGGATCGATAATAACCAAACGACAATTTGGCAGGCTAGATAATAAATCTCCAAGCGTTGCGATATCACGCTTGAATGAAAACATATGCTGACCTGATTCACTTTCAGCATCTGCTACTTCTTCCTGTATTGCTTCCACTACATGAATACGAGTACAATCAGCCCCCGCCGCTTCAAGACGAGGTTTAATTGTATCTGCTGGATCATCTTCTGCTGATATCAATATTATATCTCCAGTTGGAGGTATTGATTGATCGACTGGCCAAGCGTAGCCTTTAGAGACATGAGCTGCCAAAGTGGCAGTAACCAGACTTTTTCCAAGTCCAGGATCTCCTGCAACCATAGTAAGTTTTCCTAGAGCTATTCGCCCCTGCCATAGCCAACTAATTGGGACCGACTGTATATCAGTAAAACATTTAACGATAGCTTTACCTTTCCCATATTTTATCTGCGGTGTATTTCTTGCTTGTGTTTTACTACTTTGAGCATGAAGTCTTTTTATACTGTTCCAAACACTCCTCAATTCTCTCTCTGAGAGAGGTGGAGTATTTTTACTGTTCCAATTCAGTAATTGATCCCACCCAAGACTTTCCCACAATATGGGATCCATATTCGACAAAATCTTGCCTGCGAAAGATGCGGCTGTTTCATTACGGGACCCTTCCGAAACTCCATCTTTGCCCAATAACCATTTTTTGTTACTGTTTTCTTTTGTATCTGCTGTTTTGGTAATCCATACTGGCCAATCTGAAAAATCTGAATCATCTGGTGAAATGATCCACTCATACTCTCCTTTGTCACTTACCGATGGAGCAGCTAAAACATAACCGCCGTCTCCGCGAATATCTGTTAATTCTTTAACTCTTGCACCATTTGGAACTTCATAACCCGGATGTTTGTAGTAGAGATGAACACCACCTCCGCCACTTTTAGCTGTGACAGTTGGAGGATAACCTTCACTGCTTCCGCCTTTTTCTATGTCCACCACAACGATACCAGAAATTCTTCCAGTCACTATTGCAATATTCATTGCTGGATATTTTTCAATCCATTCCTTAATTTCTTCCGGAGTTGCTCGTTTGTTTTGATACTCCTTCCAGTTAATTAGTGGTTTCTTATCACTACCGACTGGAATGACCGAAAATCCTTTTGCTTGATAATCTAACGCTGCCTCTAAAACATTTTTCATATTTGTCATATAATTTTTATTTTTAAACTAATAATTTTGTTAACGAGTAGAGTCTGGGGTTAAGTCAGACTCTTTCTCAACTAATGGTTTATAGACAATAGACACCAATTGCAAAAGCTTTCCGCCTTGATCAAGGGCGTCTTCTCTGCTGATATTTATTCCAAAGATTTTTTTATAAAGCTCTTGGAATTTGATAATGTCTTTGTCTGATAGAACCATATTATCTTTTGAACTTAATGCTATTAATCGACTTTCGACCTTTCGAGTTCAGTCAGTGGATAAGGTGAAAGCTTTGTCAAGTGGTTAGACAATGAGTAGGCATTGAAAATGTGTTGAAAAATAAGGCTTAAAAAACCCTCAAAAAATCAAATTTCTTGAGGGGTAGCAAAAACAGCAAAAATCCGTAACTAAAAACAAAAACAACGCCTTTTTAAAGCGTTGTTTGCCTACGGATTTTTTTATTTCTGTAACTATACGTTATATCTATATCCCTTTTTAGGAATAGTTTCTAAGTGTTTTTCAATATCAATATCGTATTTTTTACCTATTCCAATCAATATACGTTTAAAATTGTAGACAGTTTCCTGCACAAATTCCACCTTCTTTTCATCCGTTGGACATTTGTTATGCCAATAATCACCACTGTGAAATGCTCCTCTTGTAAATTCTCCAAAAATTTCTAGGTATGGAATAATGCGATTAGGATTATTTAAGAAATGACAAAAAGCCTTAATTTGTTGTTCCGATTCAATTCGTTTGCCTGTATTTTCTCCGTACACTGTTAAAACATTTTGGTGTAGAGCGTTTACTGTTAGCCCAAAAACCTCTTCGCCTTTTGTAATTTTATCTTTTAAATATTTGGTTAATAATCCAATTTGATAGCCAATGATCTTAATGTTGCCATTTCGTAAAATTTCCCACTTTAAGCGTTTCTCATCAAAATTATTAAAGCTGTCTAAAAATTCTCCATCATTTTTTATTCTGTACAGCATTTCCTCAACCTTATTTTGAGCTGAGACCCTGTCTGTTATGTCAAATATCACTTTCTGTTTTGCTACCTCTTTACAGTCAAATTCTATATCAACTATATGATCTGGCGTACGTTTTAAATCGTTCCTTATATCAATAAGTTTCAATACAAACCATCGCATTTCTGTTTTAGTTGGAATATTCATATTGTTTTATAAATTCTGCGCAATTTTTTAGCATTCTCCGCCGGTTTCATTGAAAACCCATAAAGCGAGTATAACGCCTTTTGAGCTCAACTTCAAACTTGATAAGTTCATAGTGAGAACGGACTTACTGCGTTAAAATTTCAAAAAATGAAATAAATGCTATACTATCTTTGTCATGAAAACTGTCGGAATAATTGGTGGTTTAGGTCCAGAAACAACATCAGAATTTTATCTCGATATTGTTTTTTCGTGTCAGAAAAAATCTAAAACTACTAGACCAGAAATAATAATTGCTAGTGTTCCATTGCCTTATGAAATCGAGGAAGATGCGATTTCAAAAAACATAGGTATTGAAAGAATATTGCCGTTTTTAACAACTGAAGCTAAAAAATTGGAAAAGGCTGGTGCTGATTTTATTATTATGCCCTGTAATTCGCTTCATGTATTTATTAAAGAAATCAGACAAGCAGTTACTATTCCTGTTTTAAGTATTATTGAGGAAACAGTAAAATTTCTTAAGGAAAATAATTTCAACAAAGTTGGTATTGTGTCTACCTCGGCGACCATTCAGAATAAATTATACGAAAACGCTTTCGAGGAAAATAAAATAGTGTACGTAACACCTGACAGTTTCCAGCAAGCCAAAATGGGTAAATTTATTATGAACCTTGTTACTGGTCAGCAAAACAATAAAGACAGAGAAGATCTGATTAAAATCATTAACGACTTTGAAAATAAAAATGTTGATTGCGTAATGCTTGCTTGCACAGATCTGCAATTATTAATACCAAAACATCCAACTCTAAAAATATTTGATACCATGAAGATACTAGCCGAGGCGACAGTAAGAGAAATATTGAAATAAAAAACAAACTATTTCTATAAACCAGCAAGATCCAGTATATTTTTATATTGATCTTCAATTGTTAGACAAATACTTTTTATTGTTGCCAGATGAAATTTAGGACTGGTATTGCCGAAGGGGTCTTTTATGCCTTTATGATTTTCTGTAAATTCAGAAAAAACATGTATTTTATTTTTATATTTAGGGAACTGCTTAATTAATGCATTTTTGGCTTGCGAATATGTTTTTTTATCCATGGCAATAATAACTGCAGATTTTTCAACAGCCGAAGGAGTAATTTTTTTATAAAGATGACCCGTAATATCAATCTTAAAAGATTTTAGAATCGGCAGTGCAATTTTATATTCTTTTGGATATTCCATTAGATTTTTATGCAATGGCTTGGGTGTTCCTTGTGTGCCTTGAAGTGCATACGATTTTGCAATAAATTCATTATCTAATTTATTTTTCTTCAAAACCTTATTAAGATATATTTCTGCAATCGCAGAACGATGTATGTTGCCATTGCAAATAAAAGTAATTATTTTTTTCATAAGCTTATTGTATATTAAAAAAATGAGAGTGGAAACCTAAACTTGGTATCCACTCTCGTATTTATTTGTTTAGTTAAGAACAATGATCTGTCGCGTGCCACAGTCGAGAACAGCAGAATTGGCCGCCGCCAACTTTTGGTATACGCTTTCTCCACAACCAATACACGCGGGCATCTGAAGTTCGATGGACCGAATGCACATGTGCGATGCGGGACCTCCGACTTTGGTGATAATTCCTACCGCACCTGAGTGAAATAGAAAGTCATAGCCGGGATCTGCATTCGGCAGCAGAACGAGAGCGCCCCTGACATCGGCTTTCACGCCCAACCTCTCCAACACGCACACACGTGCTTTTACGATTGAACTCGTGATGTACGACGGCATCGCTTCGCTGAACGTGATTACTTCTAGGTTGGTAAGACCAGGAATTATCACGTCCGGCAGCAAAACAGGAGACCCATGCTCGACTTGGCTCGTGCTCAATGGTGTTGAGTCATTTAAGCACGTCCACAGCTCTTCCCAACTCACCCGAGACGCATCGCACTCGGAGATTCCTCTTTGTGCGAGTTGGCGTTTCAGCTTTGTCGCAAAGAGATGGAACGACTGGCTGAACAAGAACTTCATGCGCTCACGAGCTTCCATGAACGTCACAATGTGCCTGAATTCAGTCGCGCCCTCGAACGCGTGGGCTTGCCTTTGCGATCGAGCTACTTCCGCTCTCTCCATTTGAGCAAACAGATAAGCGTTCGGATCGTCCGCGTAGGATTCGCCGAAAACGCTGAACTGTCCTGGCCGCAGATGTCCGTACCGCCTGATGACTTCCTCTCTGGCGATCGTGCCATTTCGACACGCCACCAAATCGGACTGAAGTTGCTCGTTCACCGAACGAATATGCCCGCTCATGAGGACGTTAAGATCCTCTCGCGGGTGCAGTTCCTCGAATCTGCTCTTCCAGTAGAAAGCGAGGCGCGCAACACGGGCAAACATCTCCGTGCCTCGCGCAACATGCTCGAGGATATCACTCAACGAAGCGTCGTTCATGACAGCAGTGCGTTGCTCATAGTCTGTAGCGAACTTATCAAAGTTTTCCACTTGTGCTGTGGACACTCGCGAGAAAACTTCACCAATGCACAGAAATGCTTCTCGAACGATTGACTTTTCGCCATCGTTGAAATGCGCTTCCTGCATCACTCTTTCGAGCTTTTCACCGCAGCCCATGGCAAACACGTCGAACTCCACACGACTCTGAAGCGCGGAGTTGTTTACAAGCACGTTCCGATAAACGCGAACCATTCGCTCGTAAATCTTGTCAGAGATTCCACGCGGACGAAAACTGAACGCCGCCGCACGCATGGACACGTAGGGCTTACCCTCCACCACACGAAGCACCCCGATGTGGAGCGGATTGTATCCCATGTCTTGTCGCACCTGCTCAACGATTTTGTCGGCGAACAGATACTTAAAGATTGAGATGTCGAGCGATGTTGGAATGATTCCAAGTAACTCAACGGGATTGATGTCGATCATGTCACCAAGCACATCTCCGCAGAAGCGGGATGCGACCGACGCATTTACCGATTTAATCCGGTTGAGTGACAGCTTCTCCGATACCTTGTCCATTTCTGCTTGCACAGTGGTGATGGGTCGGCACTGAAGAATGTATAGGGTGTTGTTCTGAACGGCGAACTCGACATCCAGACTGGGCGACCGAAATCGCTGCTCGATCGCCTTCATAGCGACAATGAGCTTCTGAAGCCAAGCATCTTTCATGCTCTCGGGTTTTACTCCGCGAGCAATCCGAATGAGTCTACCGTTGGCAGCACCGCCAACGATCGTTTCTCCAACTCCGCTTGAGACCGAAACAGTATAGTAGCCGTCGGCCTTAGCGAGATCATGTGAGAAAATGACACCACTCATGTCGGCCTCAATCATTTTCTGAACGATGACCGACACGATGGACTCGCTGAGTTCTAAACCTCGCTGTTTGGCGTAATGAGCTACGACTTCCTTTTTCTGTGTTCCGGAATGTCGCACCTCTTGGGTTGCAACTTGAATCGCTTGTTCTGTTGCCTGAACCCAAAGTTTTGTGGTGTACATTCCAGCAAACGATGCGCCGGAAGAATCTTCCTGATCCGCACTGCTGCGGACCGCAACTGTGTTTCCGTGGCAAGTTTTCAAAAAACCACGGATAATTTTGCCTTGTTCGCCTTCGGACATACCAGGGCGAAGAACGACGAATCGGGGAACGTTAATTCCACGAATCGTTGAAAGAATGCCGAGGTTTTCTGCTTTGCCTTTTTTCATGATTGTCTCCTGTTTTTGGTTTGTTAAAGAACTGTTTGCGATAAAGAACAAAAATCGACGCTCTTGCGCCGATTAATGGATTCCTTTTTTAGTTTAGAAAACAAAGAGAAATCAACAGATAGACGCAAAAAAGTATGTATTTGCGTTCCACCAAGATTTATTTAAATTATTCTTATAGATATTATTCATATATGTATCTGTGTACTAGTACATGGTAGCATGTATAAAAACAAAAGCAATAGGTATACCTGTGGATAACAGGAATTTGTATTTATTTAAATAATTTGAGTTTTTTGAGGACTAAAACAAAACCCCCATTTTTATCACGAAGCTCACTAAATCCGCGACTGACGGTGCTAATACCGAGACCTAAATCTTTTGCTATTTTCCTATGTGTTTCTTTCTTATTCAATTTTTTAACTATCTGCCATCTTGAAGCTAAGGTTTCAAATTCAGCCGGTGTTAAAATATCTTTTAAAAATTCAGTTATCAACTTTTTGTCCCCAGAAATTTTAGAGAAAATTTCAACCAGCTCTTTTTTATATTGCCCGGAATTGTTGATCATATAATTTAATTATACCTTAAAACGGCTTTTATGAGAAGTTGATATTGGGTTACACAATTCCAAAACAAAGAACCAAATAAAAAAGGTAGCACCCCGTTATGGAATACTACCTTAATTATTCACTATTCTTTTAATCCCACTTTCCCGTTTCAAACTGGTAAAGCATATAACTGGCATCCGCTTGAGTAAGATCCTCCAATTCCATTAGCTTAAGCTCCCTCTCATTTTCATCAAAAATATTCTGATAAATCAGAGTGGTTAATTTCTCTTTCTGACTTTTAGTTATCATTGGAATTTCTCCCAAACAAGGAGGCCAATAGATATTTCTGGGACCGTCCATACTAGCTATTGTTGTATTCATTGATTTTAAATTAGTTAATAATTATTACCTACGAAAGATTGAATTTTTTCTGAGGCCTCATCTTTTGTGAGCATATTGATTTGCCCTTCCCAATATTTGCGTTTGCTTTCGTCTCTGATATTGGTGTTGATGAGTTCCCGGAGATAACTTTTCTGCTTGTCGGTAGCGTAATCGATTTCATTTGTTTCTTGAGCTGGACTATCGGTATTGTCTTTAAGGTAAAGCACGTCCAAAGCTTTGACTGATTGAATAATGGAATCTATCAACGAGGCATTGAATGTATAACGAACGGAACGATCCACCCACTTATTAATTTTTGATAATATTGCGTTACCTCTACCGATACCGAGTACCTGTGATCCCTTACTGACTGTGCATTTATAGGCAATCACTGGACCAGGTAGGTGCTTTAGCAATAAGGCAGTTTCTTTATCTTCTTCGACCGATATCTCTAGGGTAAATTTTTCGACATTTGCCTGCACAGCTTGTTGGACAGGATCTAGTCTTTGCCTTGCCTGAAATGGAGATGGAATACTGGATTTATAATTTGTGTTTTGCATAATTAAGTTATATTTTAATAATAATTACTCGACTTTGTGAACTTGATTTCTAAAAAAGAGACAAATTGTCTTAGGATATTTTTTGATTACTTCTCCCGTTATTTTGTCCTTCTTTTCAACTACCACTACAGCTTTAAATGATCTGGCACCGCGATTTACAACATACGAATTTTTTGCCCAATCGTTATAAGTTCTACAATTTACGAGCGGGTCATACTCTTCTGCGATTTCTGTGCCGTATCTTTCTAAAAGTTGGCTTTTTACACTCTCGTAATTCTTTTTACTGCCCATATAATTTGTGTTAGGCAATGTTTCTATTTCTGTTTGCATAATTAATAATAATTAAATAGTAAATAACTTTAGTACGACCATCTAAAATTAAATAAATAAATATATTAATTTATCTATTCAAAAAAATAGTTTTTAATAT
>PMIU01000010.1 GCA_003157195.1 Candidatus Nomurabacteria bacterium | reverse complement strand
GCTGAAATCGGCGCAGATGTAAACATTGTAAAATTGGGCTGCCTTTTCCATGATATCGGCAAGGTCGTCGAAGGTGAAGGAAGTCATGTGAAGTTGGGAGTTGATCTTTTGAAGAAATTCAATATGCCCGAGAAGATTATAAATTGTGTTGCCGAACATCATGAGGACAAACCTTTTTCCTCGATCGAATCGGTCATAGTGGCGATTGCCGACTCAATTTCGGGCGCCAGACCGGGAGCAAGATTCGAAGATATAGAAGGGTATGCCAAGAGACTTAAGGAAATGGAAGAGCTGGCTAAAAAATATGAAGGAGTCGAAGACGCTTATGCATTTGAAGCAGGCCGCGAGCTGAGGGTTATTATAAATCCCGGAAGACTGGATGATGCTCAGACGATAATCGTTGCCAATAAAATCAGAGAAGAGGTTAGTCTTACTCAGGCAGTGCCGGGCGGAGTCAAAGTGACCGCCATCAGAGAATTCCGCGCCGTATCTTCAGAGCCCACAGTTTAATCTATAAATAAAAACTTGATATCTTGACTTGAAGTTGATTTCATTGTATTTTTAAGCTAATCATAGAAATTTTTTGCCCGGAAAGGGGTGAGATAATAGATGACAAAAAGAGAATTAATAGAAGTTGTTGCTAAAAAAGCAAACTTGACCAACAAAGCATCAAGAGATGCCGTTCAGGGAGTTATTAACTCTATCAGAGACGCTTTGAAACGGGGAGAAAAAGTAGTTATAACAGGATTTGGAACTTTTTCTGTTCGACAAAGAGTTCAGAGAGTCGGTCGAAATCCCAAGACCGGAGAAAAAATAACTATAGCAGCAAGAAAAGCTCCCGGATTTACTCCGGGTAAGACTCTTAAAAAAGTGGTAAGATAAAATTGGTAGAATAGAGAATATGACTATCAATTTGAGAACAGCTTTTTTTGTCTTTTTGACAGTTCTCGTAGCGTTCCTTTTATATATTGAAAGGGCCATATTGACTCCGTTTGTTCTGGCAATAATATTTGCCTATATTTTTAATCCTGTTATCAATTTTTTTTATCGCTACATTAAGCTTCCCAGAAGCCTTTCTATAGTTATTATTTATTCACTGATTGTGTTTTTGCTGGTTTCTTTAGGGATAAATTTGACCAAGCAAATCACGAATGAATCTTCCGAGCTCAAAGGTTTTATAAACGGAATACCCGAAGCTTCGGAGAATCAAATAAACAACTTGCCTGCCTGGATTAAACCGGCGGCACAAGAGACATTCGCATTCATAGAAAAACCTAGAGTTATATCTTCAAACTCGGTATTCACATTTTTTCCCAGAGCATTGACAACCGTGATAGGTTTTTTTATCTTTCTTTTTGCCGGATTCTATTTTCTCAAAGACGGAGAGTCAATGTTCAAAAGTCTCCTGGATAGTATTCCGGGTAAATATAAAAATGATATAAATTTGTTATTTTCCAAAATTAACAGTGTGCTGGGCGGGTATCTGAGGGGTCAGATATTTATGGTTTTTCTGGTTTCCCTTGTTCTTTATTTGGCTCTTTCAATCGTTGGCGTCAGATTTGCTCTTATTTTGGCAATATTTTCGGGGTTTGTTGAGATAGTTCCGATTATCGGTCCGATTTTTGCCGGAGCAATTGCAGTATTGATTGCATTATCGAATGGAAATTTATCATTCGGCTTGAATCCCTTACAGGGGGCGATTATCGTGGCTTTAATTTATTTCATTATCCGTCAGATTCAGGATTACTTTGTGGCACCGGCGGTTATGGGAAGGATTGTCAAGCTTCATCCGTTAATCATACTCCTTGCAGTTTTAGCGGGCCAGCATATTTGGGGAACATTGGGGGTTATTTTGGCTGTCCCTGTGGCCGGAATAATCCGTATTCTTCTTGAATTTTCTCTTGAAAAAATAGGCAAAAGCGAAAAATAGTTATTCTCCGGTTTGCCTTTAACCCCTCAATATACTACAATACCCCTGCTCTAGGAAGAAGATCCGTTAGTCCCTTGTCGCCTTGTGCGAAGGGGAGAGGAAAGTCCAGACAGGCGTAAAGACGGGGATGGAGCGTAAGCTCCGACTAGAAATAGCTGGTGTCCCGATTGTTTACTCACATGTGCAATCGGGGACAGGTTCTGAATTAACAGGACTTGAGAGCAACAGAGACGAGTGAGAGTGAAACGGNNACCATCTTTACGGGAGCATCAAAGAAAGGCACTACTTAAAAAGTGGCGTATGTGACTAATTATCACAAACGAGATAGATTCGGAATAAAACAGAATCTGGCTTACTTTCTTCCTGGAGCATTTTTATTGAGCGCAGCAGAGAATTTTGTATTCGCAATTAAGACAGAGAACGTTTTTACTGCATTTGAAATCACTTTTTTCAATTTCTGTAATTTTTTCAATCAGATCATTTTCCAGCTGATCAAGATCTTCTTGTTTAAAGCTCATCGATTTTTTCGTATTACCCTCCAAGAAATGAAGAGTTAACGTAATATCTTCCGGACGCCGATTGAGAATCTCATCTTTTACTTTTGTAGCGGCCAAAGCATACATTGCCAGTTGTAGTTTGTGAGCTTTGTCAGCCTTCGGATTATCGGGGCCCGTTTTATAATCAATTATTTCGATACCTTTACCCCTTTTGTCTATGCGATCAATTTTTCCAGAGACTATAACGCCATTTTTTAAAGTAAAGGAAAATGGTAGCTCCAATCCTAAAGGCAAGTTTTTAGTTTTGAGTTCGGTTTTATAGAATTCATTGAGGATTTTGACGCCCTGTTTAAAGCGTTCTTGTTCATGCTCTTTGCTGGTATATCCTTCACTTTTCCATTCATTTTTAAATATTTCTTGTAAATTTTTGAGTGACGGAGTTACGCCATCCTGAAGTTGTTTATAAAAAATATGCTAAGTATCATGCATGGAAATCCCAAAAGTCTGGACGCTTGCGGGGTCGGTAGGAAGCTTAAATATTATTTTTGCTTTATAGTGCAGTGGGCAAATGTCGAATAACTGTAGATTGGAGTAAGTGATTTTCCCTATTTTTAGCGGTATTTTTTCTTCTTTTGATTCAGGGTTTTCTTGATAGGCGGAAAGAACTTCGGGTAAAGACATTTGTTGCACTTTATTTTCCGTCTTTTCTTGTTTTTGCAATTCGGGAAGAGCTTCATAAACAAAAGGAGACAATTTTCTGGGGCGTTTTGCCGTTGCGTAATAATTGGAAGCAGTAAAATAGAGTCTTTCTTTGGCCCTGGTCATTCCGACATAAAAAAGTCTTCTTTCTTCTTCTTCGCCATCTTGTTCCTTCAACGCTCTCTGCAATGGAATCATTCCATCCGCACACCAGATTAAAAAAACGTAAGACCATTCCAGACCTTTAGCCTGATGAATTGTGCTCAAAGCAATTTTGTCTTCGTCTTCTTCTTCCCCTATGTTTTCTTCTCTTGCCATATTTGTCAGCAATGCAAGTTCATTTAAAAAATCTTCCATCTGCTTAAATTGAGCGGAAAAATTTCCCAACTGGATTAAATCTTCTTCCCTGGATGAAGCATCGGAATAATTGTCCTGCAAATAA
>PMIU01000075.1 GCA_003157195.1 Candidatus Nomurabacteria bacterium | reverse complement strand
CGCCACTAATTTTTTACGACCTTTGACTTGATATAATCGCATCTCAGAAAATAAAAAATCCGTTCGACTTGCATGCCTTATCCACGCCGCCAGCGTTCATCCTGAGCTAGGATCAAACTCTAACTAAAAGTTGTTAGAACGAAACAAAACAAAAAACAGCAATGATTTTTGTAAATGCGTTGTCCTAGCTCTTTGAAATTTTTCCAAGAAAACTACCGCTCAAAAAAACAAACAAGCTTGCACTTGTTCTCATTAATTCATTTTGTTGTCAAAGAATGGTGCTTGCCCCGCCGTGGCGAGGAAATTAAAACGCCATTCCATACACGGAAAGACGTGGGGAAAGTATATAGGAAGCCGAGGACTATGTCAAGCTAATTTTTTTATTTATTTCCATTCAAAACCCCTACCAAAATGCCCCCAGCTGGATGTTTCCGCAAATCTCACTTGTTCCAATTTCAAATACTCACGTATACCCTTTGGGCTCAAATCGTAGCCCGTTATTTTTTCTTCTATTCCGTCCACAACAGCGACTGTCATGACTGGTTCGCTCTTGCCGATGGCATAAGCGAGCTTGGTGTAAACTTCGCGCGCCTCGCCCATAGGGCTACGGCCGAGGGCATTTCTTTTTTCCAAAAGTTCTACGGCAATTCGACGCGCCATATATGCTCCACTTCTGTCTACCTTGGTATAATCTTTACCGGAAAAAGAACCCCCGCCGATGGGTATTTCCGGGCCATAATTATCAATTACCAATTTCCTCCCCGAAAGCCCCGTGTCCGCATCAAATCCTCCCAAGTGCCACTCACCTGCCGGATTTATCAAATACTCATCGGCTTTTATAATTCCTTTTACCAGTTTTAAAAGCTCGTCATTTTTTGTATTTTGAAAACTAGCCACCACTGTAAGAATCCTCTCACCATCAATCGTCACCTGCGTTTTACCATCAAAAGGATAAACTGCGTAAATCTTTTTACACAAGTCGCGCGCGAGCACGTACTCGAGTGGCAGAAATTCCGGCGTCTCGCTGGTAGCATAACCTTTCATAATCCCCTGGTCTCCTGCCCCGCCCGTGTCCACACCATGCGCAATCTCCGGACTCTGCGCCACAATATTTGAAATTATTTTGTAATCATTTCCCACAATATTCTGCACAAGTTTTTCTATATCCGGTTTTGCATGCGAAGTTACTTCGCCATTGATAGTGATGAGTTTATGACCGCCCATCACCTCGATAGCTACGCGGCTTTCTTTGTCGCCTGCCAAATAAGCATCTAAAATACTGTCGGCGATAAAGTCGCAAATTTTGTCAGGATGTTTTGGGCTTACGAACTCAGCCGTCTTAGTACTCATATAAATAAAATAGCACGAAAATTTACTTTTGCATATTGTTTTTATTTCATGCCTCTGTGTTTAAAGAATTCCACTTGACGCAACCTTTTCACGGCCTCCTCACGTGTCTTGTAAGGTCCGCCTAAATTCTTGCGATTTTTTTCAGATATTACATGGTATCCATCTTTGCGTTTTATAATCATGCGTTGACAATATTCTCACATTCTTGAGAATGTTGGAATGTTAAAATTTAGAAATAAAATCACAAAAAATCTTACCATAGGGTGAGACTTTATGTTCGACCTTCCTACCTTTGTATTCTTTATTTATTAATCCGGCTTGTACTAGGCGCCTCGTGTGTTCGGAAATTGTTTTAATATTGCACGCTAGACTTTCTGAAATATCTTCCAGCGACATATTTGGATTTTTTGATACCAGCACCAAGATGGCAATACGGCGATGATTAGCCACCCCTTTAAAATGTCTTTCTAATTGCTTTGCTGTTTTTGTTTTATTTGTTTTCATAAACTTATTATACTATATTCTCACATTCTTGAGAATGTAGGAATGTGGATAAAATTATTTAGATTTAGATTTTTGGGAGGACTGGCTGATTTCGAAAGATTCCAGGATTCGCTCTTTGATGGCTTCCCTGTCTTCCATCGTCTCTTCCGGCACGGTTATGTACGGCAATTTGACTGTCTTCCCTTTCTTGTCGTACTTAAAAAATTCTCCGGATTCTTTTGAATCATAATTAGTCTTCAAGCAAAAAGTCCCGTCGATTATGAGCCCGACAATAACTCCATCTAAATAAATCCCCCACCCGGAAAACACAGCCCGGCTGGTTATTCCCTCGACGTGTCCCAATACGTCTTCTACTATGTAATCTCTAAAAGAATTATCACGGGGCATCTATTTTGCTAATTTACTTAGTTTGCTTGTTCTTCTTCGATATAAAAAGGAAATTAAAATGACTACAACTATTACATTGGTGATTATGTAGCCGGCTATCGAGGCGATAAAGAAATACAAACCTATCAGAAGAGATATGAGGGTAAGTGATATGTAGATACCCAAAGCTACACGGATGAATTTGCCGGGAGTGAATTTATAAAAAAAGTAATTTATATATCGTTTAAAAAAACTGGTATTCAACTCAAAATCATTTTCATAATCATCGATGAAGAACTTCAAGAAACAAACCAGAGCCAAAAATATAAGTAAGATGCCGTAAACCTGAACATGGTCCGCCCCGCTCCATTTGAGAGTGTGAGTAATAAATATAGAGTAATAAAGATTGGCCAGCAAGTTTAAAAGAAAGCCCAAAATAGCGGCCACAAAAATACCCAAAGTAACATTAAACCGTCGTATTTTTTCTTTGTTGGATTCCATGGATGTATCTTAGCACTGATTATAGTTATGTAGTTTTCGAAATCATTAAATCGTTATAAATATTTTTATTATGATATTCTTTTTTGTGGTTTTTCTCCATCAAGAAAAGATATTCTTTATGAGTATCATTAGAATTCGACCATTCATTGGTCCAGGTCATACTAGCCATAATATTTTTTTTATAGTCTATTTCTATAATTTTTAAAACTTTTCCAGTTTCATTAAGTATTGTTTCAAGTTCTTTTTTTGTTGCTCTTCCGCCAGAACTATAAGATAATAATACATACTTAGTTTTAGTTTTTTGTATAAGTGTTCTAATCGCCTCCATTGCAATAAAATTTCCCTGTTCATTTTTTCTAAATTCTTCAAAAACTGAAGCAGATACTAAATCCCTAGTATCCTCTCTTCTGTTGACTCTACCAAAAAGTGCTGGGTGATCGTTTTTTATTACTGAAGTCCATATATGATAATAAGAAGAATATCGAATCCTACTTGGAGGCATTTTTTCGTTATTTGAACCATAAGGAGGATCAAAATATACTAAATCAAATGAATTTTCTTCAACAACTTTAAATATATCTTCTCGTAGAACTCTATGTTTGCCATTCGTCTTTTTTAAATTGGGAAGTTTTAAAAATAAATCATTATAAGATCTTTTAGACCAAGTGGAGAGATAAGACACAAAATGCCCAAGTGTACTATCAACAGAGTCTAGGGCTAGAAGTAAGCTAGTCATAACCACAGCCTTATCAATATCATTTAATTTTAATTCATCAATTTTATCTCTTATGGCGTCAAGTTTCTGTGTGTTCTTTTTTTGGAATGGCATTTTAGTTTCCATGTTTTCATTACCTCCATAATTATCCGTAAACCACCCACTATAGCCTTCTAAAGAATTAAGTTCATCTAATATTTTTTGATAATATTTTTCACTTTTATTGTGTAAAAGAAAACACTTTGCACAAACTTCTGACCAATGAGCTACGTCATTAGATGTAACATCATAACCAGCCTGGGCTAAAGCTTGACTAACTCTTGTTGAGCCACTAAATCCGTCAAGTACTGTTTTTACTTTTAAGTCTTTAATAACTTCTAAAATATAAGGAATGATTTTCAATTTTGAACCAGCGTATTTTATTCCTTGTGTTTTTATGTCGGAAAAATTTTTTTCATTAAATAAATCTTTTAACATAATTAAATTTTTTTTAATTTATCAATATCTTTTTGTAAAATTATATTGGTCTCTTTGTGACTCTCCTCTGTGCTGTTCAGCGCTAGGGCAAATAATTTTACTAGTGTGCGATTGTGAGAGTAATCAATCCATCCATTTGTAAGACTATCGAAGTAATCGGTGGCAATTTTGGTATTTGTCCATAGCCCTCTCTGAAGTGCATTAGCAGAGGCTCCGCCATAACGAACTTCACAAATATATTTATAATTTTTATCCAAAAAAATAAAAACTGGATGTACCCTAGATTTTCCCATTATTTTTTTTCTAAAACTTTCTGCCGGACCAATAAATTTAATTCTTGATGTTTTTTTAATTACTTTTTCGTGATCAAAAATCATTATATTGCATTTTTTGTCTTTTTCATTATAAATAAGAGGCATAACATTAATATTATTAAAATCGGAAAAAGCTTTAGACTTGAATATTTCTTTTATCTTTTTTGCATCTTTTATATCTTTCCCTTGCTTAAAAAGATACGGGAACATTTTTTGATCACTATCCGTGGAGAGTTGTAAGGGTCCATCTCCATAAGCTTTTAAACTAACTGGAAATTTTGATTTAGTAATTTCATTGATTATCATTATGTCTTCCTCTCGTTCTTTTGCCCTAAAAAGATCCTTCCCTACATGGATACTGTCAAAATCATACATAAATTGTTTGATAAATTCAGCTATACCAATTTCAGCTAAATCTCCATGAGTTTTGTTGCCAATTAACCTCATAGTAAATATATTAGACAATGTATTTACAACAAGATGCCGCTGTTTACTAGCCAATAATTTAAATCTTTCTTTAAAATCTTTATATGATTCTATGTCTTTATTTTTGTTCATATTTCCATTCTACTCCCACCCCCAAAAAACATCAATCCCGTTAGAGATAGAAGCGCGCTGCGAGCCCTCGCGATCTCTAACGGGACAAGTCCCCCTTTTACAAATGCCCTACTTCGCCAAGGCTACGAAGGATGATGCAGTAGACACTCGCAGGGTTTGTTTTTTAGGATTACTTTTTGTTCTTTTATCGTATTGATAAAAATGCTTTGGCTACCTTGTCCTGTTGCTAGTTTTTTATCGAGTGGGGTGTGGTGCCGGTAGCCGCGGCGAGAAAATTCTTTTACCAATTCTTCGTGCCTTAAGTAAAGCGCTTTTTGTTTGCCAACCCAGCGCAGAGTCTCTGGGTGTTTGGAATACCCGCCTTTCCCTTTGTGCTTCGTTAAAATATTCCAAAGACCATGGAGCTCTCTATGCTCCGCGAGCAGATGTTTTCGACACAAATGTTTCGGATGAATGTCCCAGACGCGCATATATTTACCTATTCAACCATGTAATCTTCAGCTGGAGAGTTGTAGCAAACGTGACCCAAAAGAGATATGGGATTTGGAAATACGTTATCCAGGGCGCGTAGGGAAATATTGCTATCATTGCCCAGATGAGGGTGCCTAGGACAAGAAGAACATCGGCGGCGGCTAGGAGGTTGTTTTTCAGGCGGAATTCTAATGGCGTGAAAGCCAGGTTAAAAATTAGATTTAAGATAAACGGCACGGTGATTAGAAATGGAAGTCCTAAGAGAAAAACTTTGCCAAAAGAAATAAAAATGAGAACGTAAAGTACACTCCACACCGGCCCAAAGAGCCACGACGGTGGTGCCCATGGGGGTTTCTTTAATTGTGCATACCAATGATATGTGGTGTTCATATTTTTATTTAGATTCTTTTTATTTATTTCTTAATATTCTAGAGTTTTGATCAATTCTTTCGTTTACTTCTGCCAAAAGAGAACGCAGGGGCGTACCGCCGTCAATGCCACCCTCGAGGAGTACANNAGAGTACATCTACCGCAATCTCTACATGTGAAGACAACTTTCCTTCTAGACTTTTCAATTCGGACAAATTTGTATTTTCCGTTATCTTTAAACCTCCTATTGGCTTTTTTAATATTAATGAATTCTCCAAGAAATTCACCACAGCTTCTTTGGCAACCTTCAGCCTCGACATCTCGGCTCTCATTTCATCTTCTGTCAACTTTTTCCCAAACAGAATATTATTTAAACGATCTGGTCTTTCTTCTTTATACAGCTCCCCGCCTGGTTGAGTATATTCCGCCTTGCCGAATTTGATTTCTTTTTTCATATCCCGCTCCATTTCTTCTCTCATTTTAGTCTCAAATGCTATTTGGTCGGGTGTTTTTGGTTTTGGTTCTCCTGGCATAGCTTTATAATACTCTTTTAAAACACACATTCAAGTTTTAGTTTTCAACTATTAAAAGTTTGCTCGGATGGTGGTGACCGTTTATTATACGGACTTTATTTAATGGAACTTTGAAATATTCCGCCACAAGCTCCAAAACACGTTTGTTGGCCAGATTATTTTCGGCTTTTTCTTTGACGGAAATTTCAAAATGGTCTTCGGATTTTTTCTTGAAGGATTCTTTGCTCGCGCCGGCGAGGACTTTCGCATGGATGTACTGCATTTACTTATTTTAACACAATACAAAAACGCCCGAAGGGCGTTTTTGTATTGTTATTTACTGCAATGGATTTCTCCCTTGAATCACCCGAATCAAAAACAAAATGATAGCTATCACCAAGAGGACATGGATGAATCCTCCCAAAATACCAAAACCAAAACCCAAGAGCCATAAAACTACCAAGATAATCGCGATTGTTGTAAGCATATGATTAATTCGTTGGACATTAATTGTTAATACTTAATTATAACATACTTATTTGATTTGGCACTTCGCTTTGAGCTCCTCTATATCAGCCGTAGTAAGAGCATTATTATTACCTTGATTGAAGCTATACATTATCGCTTTCGGGTCAGCCACATGGTCCAGGCCGAGGGCGTGGCCAAGCTCGTGGGCGAGCACGCGCACGAGCTTGGCCCTTGAGCTAAATTCATAAATATCTATTTTTCTGTTTGTGCCATCACTGATGTACACGCCTTCTTCAAAGGATTCTCCGCGGGCCGTGTTGGTTGTATTGTATTTTTGCACGGAAAGATTCAACGTATCCGCCAAACGATTCAAAACGACAACCATGGAATTTATTTCGTCCACCATATTATTGATTTTTACTCGAGCTGATTCTGATCTAGATAAAACATAATTGTTTTTCGCAGTTGTGATCTCTGTCTGTAATTCATTGTATTTTATTTTCAGCGCATCGTATGAAGCTCTGTCGTCTGTGACGACTATGCCCAGACTTGCCAAGTCGCTTGTCGCCTGTTGTCGATAATNNATCATAAACAAGATTAATTTTCAAAACAGTAGCGTCAGAACTCGTTGGCTCATAAGTAAAAAAGTTTTTTCCGAAAGGTTTTTCCCAAATGGCTTCCGCGTCCGTTAATGCACTTAAGAAATAATCTTTAGAAATGCCAAACTGCGTAGCAAAAGTGCCAAGTGTATAAGGTATCGACTCAGAGCAAGGAGCCGGAGGAAAAATCTGACTTTTAAGTTGGTAAGCGACTACCCCGATTACTAGAATTAAAAAAACTGTGCTTAGAAATTTTTTCATTTCTCAATTAAAGTATATCTGTCCAAAATTGCTTCAAACATAAGCGGAGCGACGATAGTCGCGTCCGATTCTATCACGAACATCGGCGTGTCTTTGGTCAATTTGTCCCAAGTGATTTTCTCGTTCGGGGTGGCGCCGGAATATGAACCATACGATGTGGTGCTGTCGGAAATCTGGCAGAAATATCCCCATGGACGAACGGGCTTTTTCAAATCGTATTTAATGCTCGGCACGACGCAAATCGGGAAGTCTCCGGAAATGCCTCCACCTATCTGGAAGAAACCGAGACCGGGGCCATCTTTTGCAAGCTCTGTATATTTATCGTACAGGTACATCATATATTCCACACCAATTTTCATTACCGTCGGCTTGACCTCTCCCGCTTTACAATAACCGGCAAAGATATTGCCCAAAGTGGAGTCTTCCCAGCCTGGCACCACTATCGGCAAATTCTTCTTGGCCGCTTCGAGGAGCCAACAATGCTCCGGGTTGCCTTCGTATTTACCTTTCAATTCATCCGACAAAAGTATTTGATAAAAATATTCGTGCGGAAAAAAGCGCTGACCGCTTTTTTCCGCTTCTTTCCAACGTTTCAAAATAATCGGTTCAACGACGCGAAAAGCTTCTTCTTCGGGAATGGAAGTATCCGTCACTCGCCTCTCGCCTCTGTTTAAAATATCTTCATCGTCTTGTTTAGTAAAATATCTATAATCCGGATAATCTTTGTAGCTGTCGTGCGCGACCAAACGGAAAACCGCTTCTTCCAAGTTTGCGCCAGTGCAAGAGATGGCATGGATTTTATTTTCGCGAATCATCGCCGCCAAGGTTATGCCCATCTGCGCCGAAGACATTGCCCCGCCCATAGCGAGCAACATCTTGCCCCCGTCGTCCAAATGTTTCTTGAAAGCCAAAGTGGCGTCCTTCATCGCCCGCGCGTTAAAATTATGAAATAATTTTTGAAACAGACCCAAAATTGAAGTTTCTTTTTGCATGTTTGTATTATACAAAAAAATAAATAAAAAAGAAACGTAAAACGGCGCGTGCGGGGAGATGCCTCCGAGCTCGCGCCGTTTGATGATTCATAATTACCTTCCTTTCCGCCTTTCGAGCGGCACTGGTCATCGGACTGACACGAAAAAGTATTCATACCTCTTCACCACACAACGAATTCTGTTCAGGAATCCATCCCCCGAACAGTCCGTGGGAATGTATCCCTTTACCCCTATATCCAAACACCTACCAATATCGATTTCCTCTTCGCCCAAAAGAATGATATTGACATCGGGACTTTCCTCGTGGATGCGCCCGGCAGCCACGAAGCTGTCCATTCTCCCAGGTATTGTTTTAGTACTCAGGAGAAGCACATTGGGCTTGACCTTCCACGCCAGGTCGATGGCGTCGAGCGCCACCCGACCTTCCCCGACGATTTCCATGTCGGGAATTGCCGAAATTAAGGCCCTGAGTTTCTTCCGAAGCCCGTCTTCTTCGTGAACTACTGCAATTCGTATCATAAAGAGCCCTCATTTAAAAACTAACACATATATACAAATCTGTACAGACGCTTGTATTTTAATTTAATTTATGTAATAATTACCCCATGAGTTTAGTTATAAAGATTCTGCCTTATGCGCAGATTATACTTTCGGTCATATTGGTTTCCGCCGTTCTGCTTCAGCAATCCGCTGCCGGCATTGGGGGTGCTTTGGGTGGAAATGACTCCGGGAATTTTCATCACACCCGTCGAGGCTTCGAAAAGTTTCTTTTTTACTTGTCCATCGTCTGCGCAATTCTCTTTGCTTTATTTGCATTTCTCAGTATAATAATAAAAGTGAAAGCTTAGCTCGTATCTCTAAAAACAATTTCAGATGCGCCAGTTAAAACAATGACTGCTAAATTGCCTACAAAAGACCAAATCAATTCTGTTTTTAGCGCCTTCTCGAAAAGAGAATGGATGCTTTTTGTCGCATTCATAATAATTCTTATTGTCAGCACTATCTCCATTCTCGAAAGCATTAACAAATCCATGATGGTGAGTATTCCTTCTCGCGGGGGAACAGTCTCGGAGGGCATCATCGGAGCTCCGCGCTTCATAAATCCGATTTTAGCAACTTCCCCGGCCGACCTCGACATGGTCTCGCTTATTTATTCCGGCCTAATGAGAAAAAACGGAGAAGGCGTTCTGATTCCCGACTTGGCAAAAAAATATGACGTATCAAAAGATGGTCTGACTTATACTTTTACCTTGAAAGATAAAATATATTTCCAAGATGGAACTCCAATAAATGCAGACGATGTGATCTTTACCGTAAATGAAGCCAAGGATTCAATCATTAAAAGTCCGCGCAAGGTAGACTGGGATGGAGTAACAGCCACAAAAATAGACGACGCCACCATCCAATTTACCCTAAAACAACCATATCCCTCTTTTCTGGAAAATGCGACGCTTGGTATCATGCCGAGATATTTGTGGGATAATTCACCGATTGAACTCAACAACGCTAACACATCCCCTATCGGTTCCGGACCTTATATGATAAAAAATGTGATAAAAGAAACATCGGGAGTCATAGATTCTTTTGAACTGGTACCGTTTAAGAAATTCGTTTTAGGGGAGCCATATATTGCAAACCTGAATTTATATTTCTATTCAAACGAAAACGACCTAGTTACCGCACTCGAAAGCGGGACAGTAAACCAGATAAGCTCCATTACCCCCCTGAACGCGGGTATTTTAAAAGAGAGAAATTATCAGATAGAATCTTCGGTGCTTCCGAGAATATTCGGGCTCTTTTTCAATCAAAACCAGAATCAGCTTTTCACCGACAAGGTCATTACTAAATCAATCGACCAAGCGATAGACAAAGGCAAAATAGTCCGCGAGGTGCTTTTGGGATATGCAACCGCCATCGATAATCCCATTCCGCTCAGCATAATTCCTTATCAGAAAATATCCGGAACAAATAATCCTTCACGCGATGAAATACTGAAAGGCGTGCAAAACAATTTGGCAAAGGATGGATGGTCCAAGGGCTCCGATGGATTTTTGCAGAAAACTACAATTAATAAAAGTAAAAAGAAAACGACCACCACACTCCAATTTTCTATTTCCACTGGCAACGCTCCGGAGCTCGCCCGTACTGCGGAATTGATAAAAGAAGATTTGTCCGACGTTGGCATAAAAGTCGACATAAAAACTTTTGATATTGGCAATTTAAACCAAAGCGTGATTCGTCCGCGTAATTACGATTCTCTTCTGTTTGGAGAAATTATAAATCATGAATCCGATTTGTTCGCTTTTTGGCATTCTTCCCAAAGAAAAGATCCCGGGCTGAATGTGGCCATGTATACCAATGTAAAAGCGGACAAGCTTCTGGAAGATGCACCCGCAACCGTTGATGAACAGTTAAGAACGCAAAAATATATCCAATTTGAAAACATAATCAATCAAGATATGCCTGCGATTTTTCTATATAGCCCCAATTTTATATACGTCGTATCGCAAAAACTAAAAGGACTATCTATCGACCACATTACTTCTCCAAAAGACCGTTTTTCTGATGTGTATTTATGGTACACCGACACGGAAAATGTTTGGAAAATGTTTGCGCCGACGCATTAGGTCGGCGTCCCGACCATGAAAGGCGTCGGGAGAAAATAATGTTTACTAAAAAATAAAATCGCATGACAAAAAAAACAAGACTGTCTTTCAGTGCAATAAGTGTCGACCCTGCTCGCAGTAATCCAGCAGATATCGGACGTCTGGATTCCAGACGTCCGATATCTGCCTCGCATATTGGAGACAGGAAAAGAACTTCCAAGAGTTCCACTTATCAATACACCAAGAAGAGATTCGGGCAGAAAAATGGAAGTAGACCTTTTGACGCAAAAAATAAATATAAAAGTTCAAATGTTACAAAAATTCCGGAACCGGAAGCCGGAGTAATCCGCATAATTCCGCTCGGCGGAGTGGAAGAAATCGGCAAGAATATGACAGCCATAGAAATCGGCGACGACATTATTGTCATTGACGCCGGTATGCATTTCGCCAATGAGGCGACCCCGGGAGTGGATTATGTAATTCCGAACACGACTTACCTAGAAGAACGCAAAGACAAAATTCGCGCGCTCTTCATCACTCACGGACACTTGGACCATATCGGCGGCGTACCCTTGGTGCTTTCACGTATCGGCAACCCGCCAGTATATTCCAGAAAACTTTCCATTTTAATGATGCGAAAACGCCAAGCAGAATTCCCCCATCTGCCCGCCATGAAAGAAGTCATCGTGGAGAAAGACGAGGTAGTAACTTGCGGGAAAATAAAAGTTAAGTTCTTCGGCGTGACCCACACTATCCCCGACTCGATGGGCATAATCATCGAAACACCACACGGCTCCATTGTGACTCCGGGAGATTACAAGCTCGACCAAGTGGACGGCATTGTTAGCAGCGAAGAAGAAAAGGAATATTCAATTTTCGACAAAGCCAAAGTGCTTCTCCTGATGACCGACTCCACCAACATTGAAAACGAAGGATTTTCCCTGCCGGAAATAAAAGTACACCAAGGACTGGAAAATTTGATCAGAAAAGTGCATGGCCGGATGATTATTGCCGCCTTCGCTTCGCATATCACTCGTTTGGCCTTCATCGTCAAACTGGCTGAAACCTTGGGCAAAAAAATAGCTTTGGACGGACGCTCCATGAGAACAAACATTGAAGTGGCGATAGAAGCCGGACTCTTCACTCCTAAAAAGGGCACAATTATACCGATAGAAGACGTAGGTAATTATCCACCCAATAAAGTTGTCATTCTGATGACTGGTGCACAAGGTGAAGAGTTTTCTTCTCTGAATCGCGCCTCCAATAAATCGCACACAAAATTCTCTTTGCAAAAAGGAGACACAATAATACTCTCCGCTTCTATTGTGCCGGGCAACGAACTTCAAGTTCAAAAAATGAAAGACGGCTTGTCGCGCCAAGGCGTGAAAATCATCAGCTATCGCACCGCCGGTGAAGACTTCGTTCATGCGACAGGTCACGGCAACAAAGAAGACATCAAATGGCTTCACCGCAAAACTCATCCGAAATTTTTCATTCCGATCCATGGACACCATTCCCACCTGGAACTACATAAAGAGCTCGCTATGGACCTGGGTATGAGTGAAGAAAATATTGTCGTGCCGGACAACGGTTCAATTATTGAAATATCAGCCGATGGACAAAAAATAAACTTACGCAAAGAAAAAGCGCCGAGTGGAAACATGCTGGTGGACGGCACTTCCATTTCCGACACGCAAGACGTCGTCATCCGCGATCGCCAAATGCTTTCCCAAGATGGAATGTTTGTCATCATCGCGCTTCTCGACCAGAAAACCGGAAAATTAAAGAAATCTCCAGATTTGATTTCCCGTGGTTTTGTTTATCTAAAAGAAAATCAGGAACTTCTACGCCAGGTAAGAATCATCATCAAAAACGGAATAGAAAATGCAGTCGCTAAAATGCCGATTCACACTAGTCCCAACGGAGCCACTATGGACTTCGACAACATCAAGGCCAATTTGGGAGAAAGTATTTCTAAATTCCTGTATCAAAAGACTGCCAAGAGGCCTTTGGTTATACCGGTAATATTGAGCGTCTAATATGATGCAACACAACAGAAAAATAATATATTTGGCGGGATTCTTGTATTCTTTTCCTTTTGCTTTAGCCGCTTATATAAACTCCAGTTTTATTTCTTCTTTTACCGGACAAAAACTGGTGGGAATGATTTATGTATTAGGGGCAATCGGCTCCGTTTTGATGCTATTCATCGCTCCGAAAATACTAAGCAAGCTGGGCGGATACAAATTCCTGCTTTTGATTTCCTTTCTGGGGGCCTTAACTTTTGGAGCGCTAAGCATCGCCCAAAATACTTTCAGTGTGATAATTTTGTTTATTTTTCTTTTATCTCTGAACACCATGCTGATTTTTTCCTTGGACGAATTGCTGAAAATATTTTCGGAGGACAAGCTTACCGGAAAAATCAGAGGCATTTATATCGTAATCTCAAACCTGGCCTGGGTATTGGCTGTACTTTCTTTCAGTACGTTCGGGAAGGATTTTGAGTTTAGACATATATATCTGATAAGTTTTGCGTTAATGATAATATTTTTCTTGATATCATTCTATAGTTTAAAAAAGGTGCCTGATCCAAATTATGATCGAAAAAATATAGTAAATTACGCCGGGGAATTTTTTAAAAATAAAAATTTATTTCGCGCTTATAGCCTTACTTTTTTGCTTCAATTCTTTTATTGCTGGATGGTAATTTACACTCCGATATATTTATCGGCTTATTTGGGTTTTTCTTGGAACCAAATCGGTATTATTTTTACCATTATGCTTTTGCCGTTTTTGTTTATTCCTTTCAGTATGGGCGAATATGCCGATATTGTCGGGGAAAGAAAGATATTAATGTATGGCTTTGGCATCGCGGCTCTGGCCACCTTGTCATTGTTTTTTATAACCGAACATTCGATTTTTATTTGGGCATTTTTGCTATTTTCCACCCGCATCGGCGCATCCGCCGTGGAATCAATGAGCGATGTTTATTTTTTTAAACATATCAACTCCGCAAATGATGAATTTGTGGGTGTATATCGCAGTGCCTCCCCGGTGGCGTACATAGTAGCTCCACTCATAGCCCTGATAGTTTTCTTCCTAATGCCATCGTTTAATTTTATTTTTCTAATACTAGGAGCCCTGATGTTCTTCGGAGTTTACTTGGCTTCAACGATAGAAAAAAATGATATTTAGTTCGTTGTATCCGGTGCCGCTTCGAGGGTGACCGGCACAGTTTTTTCTTCGCCTCGGTGGAGAATTTTCAGATTAATTACTTGACCTATACTTTTATCACGAATGATAGATGCCAGAGTTGTATTATCGTCAAGTTTTACCCCGTCAACTTCCAAAATAATATCATTTTCCTTTAATCCTGCTTTTTCTGCTGGACTTCCAGATGCCAAACTAATGATAGTTAATGATTCATTAGCAAGTATAGATCCAGTAGGGGTCGCACCAGATGAAGTTGGAAGTCCTGACATAAAACCAATAGAGAGCAGAAGCCATGCTACAAGAAAGTTCATTACTACACCAGCTAAAAGCACCATGGCTTGTATATACCTAGGTTTATGCATAAAGCTTCTTGCTTGATCAGACTCAGTTGTCACTTTTTCACTATTTTGCCCAGGAAAATCATCTGAACCTTGACCGTAAATTTTCACATAACCACCAAAAGGCAATGCGTTAAATTTATATGTTGTTTCCCCTCTTTTAATTCCAAAAAGTTTAGGTGGAAAACCAAAAGAAAATTCATCTACACGAATTCCTGATTTCTTAGCGACAATAAAATGCCCAAATTCATGGGACACCACAAGCACTAATAAAATTATTAGGAATATAATTACACTCATTTTTTAATTCATTATATCAGTTTCTTTTTTAGTAAATATCGCTTCAAGATTATTATTTGATTCATCAACAAGTTTTTGAATATCTTCTTTGCCTCGTTTAACTTCATCTTCAGGTAAATCGGAAAGCTTATCTATCTCTACTTGTCGCTCTTTACGAACGCTTATGCGAGCATCTTCTAATTTCTCTTTCAAAATTTTTGTAAGTTTTGTACGATTCTCAGTCGTTAGCATTGGAAATATAACTCGAACACCATCACTGTCTGATGCTACTGATAAGCCAAGATTAGCGGAGGAAATGGCGTTTTCAATATCTTTAATTTGATTTTTATCCCATGGGGCCACGCGAAGAGTCTTTGGATCTTCCAAGTTTATACTTGCAACATTCTTAATAGGCATTCTTGCGCCATAGCTTTCAATCATAATACTATCAAGTATCATAGGTGTTGCCCTACCGGTATGAATCTGCGAATACTCTTTAGAAAGCCATTCTTCAATCTTCTTTAATTCTATTTTTAAATTTGATGTGTTGTAACTCATAGGTTTCTATTATAGCACAAGAGCGATATGTTCTAAAATCATTTTAACTGATGAACCAGGAAGACTTAGAAAATCTCTACCCTTTTGTAATTCGCCAAGAATAAATTGAGATTCTTTATTATTTTTATCTTTTTTCCATTTATTATAAATAATGAGTTCAATTTCGTTTATTATTTTCGTGGCATCATGTCTTAATTTACCACTACTTTCTTCATCTTTATATTCTTTTATTATTTTAGCGATAATATCTATACGATCCTTAGGTGTTGCTAAAATAATTTCTTTAGAAATTTTTTTAAATGAATCATCTTCATTTAGTGTTTTAATAACATGCACTCGCGATAATATAGTATCTAATAATAAAGAAGGATTCGGTATTATAATAAAGAAATGATTATTAATTGCTGGTTCTTCAAGAATTTTCAAAAGAGAACGTTCAGCTTCGGCATTTATAAACTTCACGCCGATAATACAAATCTTCTTTTCATTAGTTGTTTTCTTTTCACTGTGCCATTCTTTTATCTTTCTACTATCATTTATAGTGAATGAATCATAAATTTGGAAAAATATGTCAGGATTTTGAGTTTTAATATATTTATTTTTCTTTAAAAATTCTAATAGTTCAAATGGCGCCGTTTCAGGATTACCTAGAATGACATAGCTATGATATAGATTTTTAGGAAATAAGTTATCAAAAATATTCATAATATTTTATTTCAAATATTCTGGCGCATAGACACTTATATAATCCACTACTTCACTCATAACTTGCGTGGCATTACCCGATGCCGATTTTGGACCTTTTTCCATTAGGACGGCAAAAGAATTTTTAGGATTATCATAAGGAAAAAATCCAATTATCCAAGAGTTCGTATTTGTATTACCAAGACCAATCTGCGCCGTACCAGATTTCGCCGCAACTTTGACAAAAGGGAGGTTGAGCGCTGTCGCAGTGCCAGATGTCACAGCCTGTCTCATGCCATCTTGGATAACTTTCATCATATCTTGATTAACAGGAATAGTTATTTTTTTTGTATCAAAACTTGTATCATTCAAACGAACATGAGGGACAGGAATTATTCCATTATCTGCTATACCAGCAACTGCGCGAGCCATCTGAAGCGGAGTTACTTGAAATCCGTACTGGCCAATGGCAGTATTGTAAGTGTCGCCGACTCTCCATGGATCGCCTTTGAATGTTTTTATCTTCCAGTCAGGCGTTGGAATAATTCCAGATTTCTCGCCTGGAAGATCAATGCCAGTTTTAATAGATATGCCGAACATCTGCGCATACTTGTCAATATTAACAATGCCCAAGCCATTCTGATCTTGATAGCCGCCGCCTATCTCGTAAAAATAAACATCCGATGAAATTGCAATCGCTTTTTGCATATCAACATATCCGAATGAGCCGTGATCTTTAAATATTGATTTCTTGTCTGGAAAATACGGATTAGGTATTGAAATGGATCCGTTGGCAAAAATTTGCTTGAACGGAGTGATGATATTTTCAACAAGAGCGGCATAGCCGAT
>PMIU01000019.1 GCA_003157195.1 Candidatus Nomurabacteria bacterium | reverse complement strand
TTTTGTTTTTCATATTCCCTGTCTTTTCTGAATTTTATAGATTTTTCCCCGAGCGGTTTCGGCCCAAACCATACAAGCGACGCTAGAGTATCACTTCTTTTATTTATCAAACAAAAAGGCGTGCGACCTCTCTCGTACCAAACTTCATAAGAACCCTCACCAAAGCGCGCTCTATCTCCGGTATGGTTTTGTAAATCAACATCATTTTTGTCTAAAGAAAGTTTCTTGAGCTGTTCGATATATTTTTTCTCCAATCCAACATATACGTCAAACTCTTCGCCATCTTGGGCAATGGCATCTGCAACACGAATAGCCGAATATATCGGCAAGGGCAACGAAAAATCGGGCAAATTTTCTTTTGGAATAATCTTCATAATTATCGCATTTTACCATATATTTTAATTTTTGGCCAGATTATTTTCTCTATTCCTCCAGCATTTCAAAATCGTCACCGGCTTGAGAAGCACTCTTTTTTCGGCGAATAAAATAAACTCCGTAGGCCGAGGCTCCGATGAAAATTGCAGAAATTATTAGTATGTATGGAAAACCAAATTTTTCTGGAACAATGTCGCTGGAGACAGCGGAAGCAGTTAGAACAGTATTGTTTTCTCCCCCTGATAANNCGCGCAATTTTTCCGTGATATGGAGTTCAAAAGCCTGCAAGGAAGATTTTTGGATTTGTTGGACGGTAAAAAATCTCCCCCTGCTAAGGGGGAGACACAGAGGGGGTCAGACTCAGACCCCTCCTCAATCCTCCCCTTAGCAGGGGAGGAAGAAACCATAATAATATTTTCTTTAGCACCCCCATATTCAAACACCACTTCCCTCTCCGGAGTCATTAATTTCAAGGTATTTTGGTCAGCAATAAAGAAGCCGGTAATCTTCGGAGAAATAATTATTTTCCCTTTTGACACTAAAATTGTATTACGCGGAATCATAAAACTTTTTGTATCGCTCGCCAAAATCCAATTCGAAAGGTCTGCGGGATAGTCTGTATTATTCGTAAGCTCTACAAAGAAATCATTTTTATCGCCGACTTTGGAGATGGAAATGTCGGCCGGAACTACTTTGATTGTCATTTGACTGGAAGCATCCGGAAGTTCTTGATAAGAGCTTCCATAATAATCAAGAGTTATGATATATTCACCGGGATAAAAATACGTATGCGTGAACAGCTGACTGCCCATCAAATTTATTTCTTTCGAATCTCCGTCACCGAAGTTCCAAAAATATTTACCGAAACTCAACCGCTCTCCGCTTGACCCAAAGGCCACTGCTTCTAGAGACAACGGCAAACCGACAAAACCAACAGTCTTGCTTATAATTTGAGTTTTAATTTTGGGTTCTTCGGTTATTTTATTTTTTGTAGTTGTCGTATTAACGACAGAAGAATTATTATCTACATTGCTAGATGTTAAAACACCAGTACCACCGGAAGAAGATGGCGCGGATACAGCTGCCGAAGCATGATCTGTGAATTGAATACTTTGGCCGGAAACAGGATTAGGCATAGATGTTCCACAATCAGTCACATCTCCCCAACAAACTTTATCAACTACTTCTCCGTTTGAATTTTTAATTTGGATTACATTTGACTCTGTGAGTGTCAAAGTGCCCAAAACAATATCAGAATCTTGCGTTTGGCTCCGGGAAATCAAAAAGTAGCTACTGCCATTAATTTTTTTATTTTCAAAATTAGTTTTTGAGACCAGGGACTCAAAACTGGTTCCAGTCTGCGTCTTTCTTTGAATATACCAATTTGTCAAATCAACCGCCTCACTATCTTGATTATAAAGCTTAATAAACCTGTCTTCTGTAGGAGATATTTTTACTTCACTTATTACCACACTGGCAAACACAAAACGAAATCCTGGGAAAAAAATAATCGCTATCAAAACTAAAATAAGCTTTTTAGACATGGTCAAGTTTTTTATATTTTATAAATAATATGCTATTATATTAACATGAGCGAAAACAATAATAAAACAGATTTTTTGGCAATTGGGGATATCGTTATTGATGCTTTTATAAAATTAAAACAGGCGAACATACAAGGTGTTCCGGACAGTAAAAACTATGAGCTTTGCATGCCTTATGCCGATAAGGTGCCTTACGAAGATGTATTTATCATTCCGGCTGTTGGTAATGCGGGCAATGTCGCTGTGGCGGCTGCCCGATTGGGACTGCAAACAAAACTCGTCTCCAATGTCGGCGACGACAAAGAAGGTGTGGACTGTTTAAATTCTTTGAAAAAAGATAATGTCGGCACGGAATTGATTAAAATAAATACCGGAATAAAAACTAATTATCATTTTGTATTATGGTACGAGGCTGACCGGACTATTTTAATTAAACATGAAGTTTATCCATACAACTTGCCGGAATTCGCTCCACCAAAGTGGATTTATTTCAGTTCAGTTAATGAAACAGCCTTCCCTTTCCATTACACTGTCGCCGATTATTTAGATACCCATCCAGAGGTGAAATTCGCTTTTGAGCCGGGCAAGTTTGAAATAAAACTGGGTAAAGAAAAATTGGCGCGACTTTATAAACATTCGGATATGTTTTTCTGCAACGTGGAAGAAGCCAAAAAAATATTGGGACTGGACAGCGCAGAAGTAAAGGAACTGCTCGCAAAAATACGCGACCTGGGCCCCAAGACTGTGGTTATCACCGATGGACCCAAGGGCGCTTATGCTTTTGACGGAAATGATACTTGGTTTATAGAACCCTACCCCGACCCGAAACCTCCCTACGAACGCACCGGCGCCGGAGACGCATTTTCCGCCACGGTTGTAGCCGCAATTATTTTAGAAAAAACTCTGCCGGAAGCCTTGGCTTGGGCCGGTATAAACGCGATGTCTGTAGTGCAAGAAATCGGAGCCCAAAAAGGACTGCTCTCTCAAGAAAAATTGGAAGTCTTCATAAAAAACGCTCCGGAGGATTACAAGACAAAGAAATTATAATTTTTTCTTCAATACTTTTTTTACCGCCTCTTTGATGGAATTTTTACCCATACCATAATGTTCTATAAGTTCGTCTGGGGTTCCAGATTGGCCAAATTTATCTTTTACCCCTACAAATTCCATCGGTACAGGAAAATTTTGCGCTAGTGTTTCTGCCACAGCACTGCCCATGCCTCCGGCAACTTGATGTTCTTCCACGGTGACTATCGCTTTGCATTCTTTAGTTAAGGTAACTACGGCTTCCACGTCTATCGGCTTGATACCGGAGAGATTCATCACTTTTGTTTTTATTCCTTCACCCTCCAATTCTTTTGCTGCCAGTAATGCTCTAAAAAGAAGTGAGCCGGTGGCAATTATTCCCACGGTTGCGAGCCCCACATCCGGCATCCAATAAATTTCCGCTTTGTTAATATCAAAAGGAGTTTCTTCTGTCGTGATGATTGGTGTTTTTTCTCGAGCCAGGCGAATATATCCCGGTTTGCCTGTTTTTACCAATGCCAATGTCGCTTTTTTCGCTTCTATCGCATCGCACGGAGAAATGACCTCCATATTTGGCACCACCCGCATTAAAGCAATATCTTCCAGCGCTTGGTGTGTACCACCGTCGGGTCCTACAGAAACTCCTGCGTGCGAGCCGGCTATTTTTATGGGTCTGTTGTTGTAGGCTATCGTCGTTCTAATTTGCTCCCAATTGCGCCCGGGTGAAAACATCGCATAGCTTGAGATGAACGGAATTTTCCCCATCGCTGCCATACCGGAGGCAATCGTTGCCAAATTTTGTTCCGCCACGCCGACTTCCACAAAACGTTCCGGAAACTTTTCGGCAAATAAATTCATCTGCGTACTCTCGGTCAAATCCGCACAAAGTCCGACAACATTTTTGTCCTGTTCTCCCGCTAAAAGCAAACCCTGCCCGAAACCTTTGCGGATAGGAACCTGTTCAACATCGTCGTTGAATATTTTCGGATTAAGTTTTAATTTTGGATTTAGCATTTGATTTATACAAATTGTTATTGATGTTCAGATTTTATTTTCCCACCCAAGGTTCGCAATTCATCGAGCGCCATTTTTGCCTCTTCTTTGTTTGGCGCTTTTCCATGCCAGTGAAAATCTCTTTCAAATTCCCTTACCCCCTTGCCAGGTATCGTATGCGCGATTATCACGGTCGGCTTTTCGTAAATAGCCTGTGCTTCTTCTATCACTTCATTTAAATATCTAAAATCATGCCCGGAAACTTCTATCACATGCCAGTTGAAAGATTTCCATTTGGAATGAAGGGGTTCGAGTGGCATTGTGTCCTCTGTAAAGCCGTCTATCTGAATATTGTTTCTATCCATCACCACAATTAAATTCCTTAATTTATTTTTCCCGGCGAACATCACCGCTTCCCAAGTGTTGCCTTCGTCCTGCTCGCCGTCCGATATAAAACAATAAATAAATCTGTCTTTGTCTTTCCCGTCTATTTTATCGGCGAGAGCCATACCGGCCGCCTGCGAGAGTCCGAGCCCAAGCGGACCGGAAGAAGTTTCGAGCCATGGCATGTATTCCCGGTGCGGATGTCCCTGTAAACGAGTGCCAAATTTTCGCAAAGTTTTCAATTCTTCCAGTGGAAAGTATCCTGCGTGAGCCATCGTGGCATACAAGACGGGGCAAATGTGTCCGTTGCTAAGCACCAGTCTGTCGCGCTCTTCCCAAGTTGGATTTTTCGGATCATGTTTTAAAATATGAAAATAAAAAAGTGTAAAAATATCCGCCATACCGAGCGGTCCAGCAGTATGTCCACTACCCGCTTCCACCAGCATGGAAATAATACTCTCGCGAATATCGTTCGCTTTTTCTTCTAGTTCTATAATTTTACTATCACTTAAAAACATTGTTTAATTATACTATAAAACTGAGCATTTCCAAATTAAAGTTAATAGTTATATAATTAACAAATTATGAAAATACCAGAAGGACCACCTAAAATATCAACAGAAACACTAAAAGAATTCGATTTAAAACATATTGAACTAGGAGAAAAAGAGTTTCCAACCACACTAGAAAAAATTTTGTTAAATAAAAAATACACCATAAGTGAACTGGAATTTGAATTCGGTTTGTCTTGGCAAGATTTAAAACCACTATTGGATGCATCCAGTACCCATAAATATACGATGGAAAAAGAGAAAGTTGTTATAATGCTAAAAACCGAACAAGATCTTAAAGAGGAACTGAAAGAATACAGGAGGGCTCAAGATAAAATATATGAAAGAAAAAAAGAAATCAAAAAAAAATTGAAGGAAATTTACCAAATAACTTTTTTTAAAACGGGCGAATACAGATCAATTCCCATAGATGAATGGCCTCCTAATCAAAAAGACCTTTTAGATATTTGTGTTGAGTTGGGTATAATACAAAAATGGTGGCATGACAGGATTTTAGTCCTAGAAAGGCACCATCCAAGTTATAATAATAAGATGTAAATGGGGTTATACTAAACTCTGGAAGTCTTGCAATGCGCCAATTGGGTCCCCGCTTTTCCAAATGGCGGAACCAATTATTAACCTGTCTGCACCAGCTGCCAATATTTCTTCTGCGTTTTCAAAATTTATACCTCCATCTACTGAAATTATAATTCCTGGTAAATTTTCTTTTAGAAACTTTATATTTTCTATCACTTTTTCATCAAACTCTCGCCCTTGTGCGCCAATCTCATCTATGCCCATACATTGCAGAAAATCAATTTTGTGGGACAGTCGCGAAACTACAACCAAATCATCGCTCGGCCTAAAAGCCAAACCTATCTCTACATTGTCTCTTATATACATATCCAGACCTTCCAAAAAATGTTCAAATTCTTCCAAGTTTTTCTGGGCTCCCAGGTGAAAAATCATTCTCTTTGGTCCCAATTTCATATAAATATCAAAATTCTCTACAGCGTCCGCCACCATCAAATCAAACTCAAAATCGAAATCTTCCCAATACGGCAAGCCTTCTTCTTCATTCATAATTTTCAAAAAGTCCCCATCTTCAAAACCACCCGAGGCGAATGGCCAGGTCTGATTCTGCACAAAAATTCCGTCACAAAAATCCAACTGCACGCATTTTATTTTCCCACGCAAAAAAGTCAACTTGTTTTTTATTTCACCAAAATCTTTTTCTAAAATTGCCGGAACTATATCAGCCATAAATTAGGTTCTAGGTTCTAGCTTTTAGGTTCTAGTAAATTAATACCGTCTATTTTTCCCAAACGTCGAATGTGTCTCTCGTCCCCGCTAAAAGGAGTATTCAGCCAGAGACTGACGGTCTCCATCATAGACTCTTCAGTAAAATATCTGGCGCCCAAAGAAAGGATATTCGCATTATTGTGCTGCCTGGAACGAACGATTATATCCGCTTCGTCATCCACTACCGGTTTAGATTTACCATAATCGACGATGGCCCGCACATGAGGAAATTTATTTGCGGCGATGGCCTCACCTTCTCCGGTGCCGCCCAGAATAATTCCCTTGGACCCGTCGGGGTCTTCGGAAACTGCCCGAGCAACCGGAATAACAAAGTCCGGATAATCATCTCCTTCGTTGTATTCAAAAGCGCCCATATCTGTGACCTCGTATCCTTCTCCTCTTAAGCAAGAGACAAGTTTTTCCTTTAACACATACCCTGCATGGTCCGTGCCAATATATATTTTCATTAGTATATTATACCATGTTGGTCTCCCTGTGCAATTCAGAAAATAAAGCCACGGTTCGTCCGAAGTCTTTTTCCGCAACTATAAAGATAAATTCCGTGGGCGTTGAAACAAGTTCTTCTATATTAATGCGTGCGCGAGCAGTTACGGATAAAAGCGAGAAGAAAATATTCGGTACGCCGAAAACTTCCGGCCCGTAGGAAATCCCGATAGCTGCAAAATTATGATTAATCCATTTAGGTTTAATTTTGAAATGTTTTAAAATTTTATTTTCCAGATGTGCTGAACAAATAATATTAATTTCTTTAGTACCTCGCGTGGTTGTAAAAAAATCTTCTTGTGACACGAAAATATTTTTATGAAATGACTCCAATTTTTCAATAACCTTTTGGGTGTTTTCATAAGAAATTTCTGAAAGCGGAAGTTTAGTGGTGATATTGGTAATCGGAACATCCACAATCAGCGGTTTGGCTTTTTGAATTTCTTTTCGCAAGCGCGACAGAGAAACCACCAAGCTGGTAATAGTAACTTGTTTTTTCGCCAGTTTTTCCACTTTCGGCTTAATGCAATAGGCATAACTGCTCATATTCATATATCCGTTAGTCAAAGCGAAAAGAGCTTCTAATTCTCCGAGCACAATATCCCTCACAACTGGTTGTATTTTAATCATCCTATAATTCTAACAGATTTAACAAATAGTTCAATACACAATATAAATGTTAAAAAACTTACTATTCATAAGTATCATTGATAAAATTTATGTGTAATAAAATCCGTTCCTTAAGGAGGACGCCATGTGCGTCTATGACAGGAGTACTTCTTCCTTCGATGCAGCTGCGTATCTGCGCGCTTTCAACAGGGAGAACGCTCGGAAGCGGCGGCGGCGGGAGAAGCGAGAGCAAAAGAAGATTAAGCTCACTGCAGCCAAGCGCGGTTTCTCCGCCGAGCACGCTCGGCAAAAAATCGAGGAGGAGGAAGAAGAATGAGTTCCCTCCTCACCAACCGGTCGGGCCAGCTGACACACAATGTCGCTGGCCCCACCAAAATTTATGAACAACAAAATATTTTTAAGGACGAAAATTTAATTTATGCAAAATGTAAAGGACAATCTGCGTGATCTTATCGGCAATACTCCCATGCTCGAAGTAAAAACCGTAAGGCCTGACTGGAAGATATATTTAAAGTTAGAATATTTTAACCCTGGCGGAAGTTTTAAAGACCGTACCGCCCGAGCTTTAATAGAGGCAGCGGAAAAGTCTGGAAAATTAAAAAAAGGGATGACTATATATGAATCTTCTTCCGGCAACACGGCCAAAGCCCTAGCCATGCTCTCCGCCGAGCGAGGATATAAATTTGTGGCCATCGTCGACAAGCATGCTCCGGCGGATAAGCTTAATTCTATTTTAGCTTACGGGGCCAAGCTTCATTTTTGCGCCGAAAAAGAAGGTGACAAGGGTGGCCACTTGGTTGATGTTCGTCGCAATATGGCGAAAAAACTGGCTGAAGAAAATAATGGCATCAATCTGGACCAATACGACAATCCGGAAAATCCTCTCGGCTTTTATAAAACTTTAGGCAAAGAAATTTTCGACCAGGTACCTGATATCGATTACCTAGTTGGAACCATCGGCACAGGCAGTTCTCTCTCTGGAACAGGTAAATATCTTAAAGAAAATAGCAAAGTAAAAATAATTGCTTTAGAACCTGAGGGCTCTAGCCATTTCTCTCCTCACGGTCATGGATATTTTATATCCGGTCCCGGCTACCCTGCCGGAGCTGTCTTGCCTAAAAATATTAACTCTTCGATTTTTGACCTGCACGATTACGTGTCTGACGCTGAAGCTTTCAATACTATGCGATTTTTCGCCCACAAGAAAGGATTGCTGGTGGGAGACTCGAGCGGTATGGTGCTCTACTATGCTATGAAATTTATTCAAAACAGCCCACAAGACTCTGGCATTAAAACAATGGTTCTCTTAATAGGAGACAGCGGAGAAAGTTATTTAACTCATGCTTTCTCGGATACGTGGATGATAGAAAACGAACTTTTAGACGATGCAATTGGAGAGGAGTTGTCTGCTTTTTATATTTAGAAAATTATTTTATCGTCGCTCCGGTTTTGATGACATGATCTACTAAGGTATACGTATACCCCATTTCGTTGTCGTACCAGCCCATGACTTTTACCAGGTTGCCTCCGACTACTCTAGTCATTTTCAGGTCGGCTATGGAGCTATACTTACTACCCAAGATATCGCTCGAAACTAGGTC
This sequence comes from Candidatus Nomurabacteria bacterium, assembly GCA_003157195.1. Taxonomy (GTDB): domain Bacteria; phylum Patescibacteriota; class Minisyncoccia; order Phycocordibacterales; family UBA9973; genus UBA9973. The sequence continues at coordinate 421 of PMIU01000019.1, read as the reverse complement.
TTCCTCGGTTACTGTAAAAATATTTACCCATCTTTTGTCCTGCGAGGCTTTTTTCAGGATTTCATTTACCTCTTCGGCCGTTGTGTCTTTTTTGGAAATAAAAGTAATGTCCACAATTGATCCCGCTGGTACCGGCACGCGCATGGATATGCCGTCAAAGAGCCCGGCAAGCTTGGTAAATGCTTTCGTCACCGCTATCGCCGCGCCGGTGGAACTCGGCACAATGTTTTGTGCTGCCGCCCGGCCCTCGCGGAAATCCTTTTTATTCGGGCCGTCCACGATAGACTGGCTGGCGGTGTAACCGTGCACTGTATTCAAAATCGCTTTTTCTATGCCCAAACTCTCATCCATTATGGCAATGAGTGGTGAAGCCGCATTGGTCGTGCAGGATGCGTTCGAAGTAATATCACAAGTGCCGAAT
>PMIU01000062.1 GCA_003157195.1 Candidatus Nomurabacteria bacterium | reverse complement strand
GACACAGGAAGATATGTTGGAATCGCTTTTAAGTGGTACCGCTATAGCATAGTTCGATCCATCTGACGATATATTGCAAAAATATTCACCGCTACTGGCGTTTTCGGCTGAATTAAGTAACGCCAAAACATCTGAATCAGAACAAGCTCCTGTGTAAGAATTATTGCCAGTACCAGTAAAATATATTTCCATCTGCGCGCGCAAATTTGATACATTGGCTTTTACCGTAGCATCATCTCCTTTTATTCTTGAATCGTTAATACTATTTAACGCAGGGAGAACTGAATCTGCAATTGTCTGCTTGATTTGGTATGTCTTATACTCCATACCAGAAAAAAATCCAATTGCTAGTAAAACTATTACTGATAACACTCTGCCAGTTGTGGTTGAAAGAAACTGTTTAAAATCATTCATATATTTTTAATTATTTTGTAATTCAACTGTTATTTTATTTTTACCTAGACCTATGGAATATGGCTCAAAAATTAACTCCGTAATGCCAGCAGGAATAATTGAGGTCGGTATGTCAAAACCTATATAGCCCGTTATGGTTTTTCCGGGATCAATTGTTCCACCAGATAATATATTTTTGTCACACATAACAAGAGTTGGGGTGTGCATATCACCGAACATATCTATGACGCTAAAATCAAACATATTATATTTCAATGGCTTAGTTCCATTATTTGTTTGAGTTATTGAGACAGCTAGTGGGTAATTGTCTGTGTCTAAGTCTGGATATTTAGGAATGCATTTATCAAAAGAATTTACCGTGAGAGTGTAATTTCCTAATTTTATCGGCTCATTTATTTTATAGATACTTTTGCTGGTTGCCTGACTTGAAACAGATTTCTTCTGTGGACTAGATTTTTCAATATCAACAGTCCGAATCGCTGGGATGCTTATGTTGTAATTGGCTTGAGAAGTGTAGGTGTAACTTCCACTTAGAATACCAGAAATATTTATGATATCGCCCTCAAGCACATCTGTATTTTGAGTATATGAAACCCAGATTACATCTTTCCAGTAACCGTAACCAAGATCAGTCACATCAAGTCTTATAAATTTACTAGCATCACTTTCTTGTATCTGTTCTACCTTGCCAGTATATTTTGCTTTTACTCCTATAAATTTATCAGGATTCTTGGAAAGCTCTGCGTAAGATGGACCATCTGTCGCTTCACTTTTTATTAACTCAGTATCTTTTTTAGAGAGACGACTTGAAAAGAAATACCAGCGTCCATTCAGTGAGGCATAGATGGAAGTATCTGTAGCATCAGTTCCGTCAGAGCTTTTATAATCACGCACAACTTCTTTTACATTCGTGTAAACTTTACCAGTTACTGGGTGAGTCCAGGAATCCAAATCTTTTATTTCTTTAGTGGTTATATCTTTATATAAAGGTTCTCCAGTAAAGGTAGCTATGTACTCCTCTTTATTATCCCAGCGTGCCTTATCGTCTGGATGCATGTCATCCCACATGACATTGAAGTTATGTTGCACCGTTGCTTTATTGTCTACTTCAGCAATTTTTTCTATGGATAGATATTGCTTTGGAATAATTGATAGACCAAGCGGTGATTTAAAAATTAGGAGGCATAAAACGATAATAAAAATTATTAAACCTACTATATAGATTAACTTTTTATTTTTCATAAACGTGGATGGTTTTAACAAGCGGAAAACAAAAAGCTCCCCGCCAGGTGATGGTCCGAAGACCACCCGTATCGGTTTCCCGATACGACCATCCACGGAACTCTGACGAGGAGTTTTTTACCGTGGATGGCTATTTAATCGACCATATCCTATAAACATGAAGCTTTTAGGGGTTAGGTCTCATATTAATTTGTAAAGGAATTATACCTCATTTTTTGAGGTCTTGCCATCCTAGCTTACATTATGAAATTTGTGTAGCTGAGTTATCAACACTAGATTAAAAGGAGCTTAAAAAATTTTTCGAACCAAGAAACCAAGGATACAAAGAATCAAGCAACCAATACCCAAGCGCCCATGATGAAACTACCGGGCGGGGCACACACCCAAACCCGAGCGCCGATTGCCGCGCGTACCGCTGCTGACGAGGAGACCATCGGAACCGAAGCGCCCAACGCGGACGAACTCGCCGCCGGACGACTGGACGGAGGTCCAATCGTAAGTTCCTTCAAGTAAACTTTCCTTGTTTGCTCCGTAATAAAGCATGGTGTCATATGCAGCTTCAATAGGAGTTCTACGCTTAATAGCTTTCGGATCTATATTATTTTCCTCTGCCCACTTTTTAAGAATTTCCTCTTGCTCGTCCCAATTTTTATTCAAAGATTCTTGCAACACTTCTTTTTTAGATAAACCCCATCTAAAACCAGTGACTGAGCCGGTTGCGAATGCCTCATCTTTATACCACCCATCCCCGGGCTGTCGATAAAAAAGTTTAGTTTTCTTCTTATCAGGATTTCCAAGCTTATCTTCTCCGGCAAGAATTTCTCGCATGCGATTTAATGTAAGGGGTTTTTTGTCGTTATCATGCGGTACGCGAAGCACAAGCATCATGCCAAGTTCTTTGGCTTGTTCCATTTCCTCACGAGTAAAGGGAATATTCTCAACTTGTTCCAGTTCTTCCGGAGAAAGTTTAATACCCAAAGTCGTCTCAATAGCCTCGGGTCCAAGAAAATCTTTTCCCATTATTTCTCTTGCCTCACTAAAATCAATAGCTTCTCGCTTCGGAACAAGTCCTTCTTTCTTCGCTCCAGCTAATGCCTTGGCAACCTTCTCTTGAGTAGAAGTTTTGTATTTATCAGGTTCGTATTCTTGATATATTTTATAAGCTTCGAATGGCATAAATTATAAGTCCTGTACGTATTTAATAATAACTTTTTGCATAGCTTTAGGCAATGTGCGAATATCTTCAATAACTTCGGCGTCTGGTTTATAAGTTTCTTTTACGGCTTGTCCCGAGGCGGTCATGCCAAAACCTAGAATGATAATTCCTTTCTTGCGTAAATTTTCACAGCTACGCTGGACACGAGCCGCGTCTTGAGAGTCTCCATCGGAAAGCACGACGATTACTTTACGCTTTCGTTTGTTTCGTAATTCTTCTTCGTATTCAGAAGTAAGCGACTTTTCTATGGTTTCAAGAGAAAGATAATCGGGTGTTCCGCCGGAGCCTTTATGAAGTCTCTTCCATATTGAAATACGGTCTTTTTCTGAAAGATCTGGACTGAGCGGTTTTAATTCCGCGTCTCCAAAATCTCCAAAGGCGCGTGTTTCGGTGCGAACCTCCAGACCAAGCGAAACCCCGTTTTCGTATTCTGCGTCTCTAATTTCTTTTTGAAAATCAGCGAGCGATTCCAGAAAAAGGATTTTTGACTTGCGATCCATCGATAGTTTTGAACCTTCATTCATTGAACCCGAGAGATCGTTCACAAGCGTCATGTCGAGCGATCCGTATCCAACTTGTTCTTTGTTGGTTCGTTTTATTTCTCGAAAGGCATGTGGTTTTCCTCCAGAGGTAGATTCAATATACGACTCAGCTAGCGTCTCCTCATCTAATACCTCTCCTTCGGTTTGAAGTTGCGGCGACATTTTCCAGCGCTCCTTGAGACGTTTGGATACTATTTGTTTGAATACTTCTCGCAATTCCGCGACCAAGGGCGCAATTTCTTCGTACTCTTTTCTGTAGCCCAAAACATCCTCAGCACTTACGCCATGTTCTTTAGCCCACTGTTCAATGATTGCTCTATCAAGAGATGGAGCACCTCCGCGTTTAGCAGCAAGAGACTCGAGCGTTTTTTTAAATTCTTCTTCGTCTTCCTCTTTTAATGGCTCAGGATGAGAATCTTTATATGGCTGATATTCTTTTTCAAACTTCTTTTTTGCCTCTTCTTCACCTGACCCTCTGTTTTTTCCCTCTGTTGGTTTCTCCGGCTCATTTCCGGGTTTAGGATCTTCTTTATCTTTTCCCTTACCACCCTGCCACCATTTTTTCTTATCTTTCCCAGCCTCTTGTTTTTTATTTGCTTGTCCACTTTTTCCTTCTTGGGGAGGTTGATCACTTGGGTTACCTTCACCACCTTGGTCGGAATCTTTTTTATCTCCCTTTTTCTTCTCTTTTTCTAGATCTTTTTGATATAGATCCAAATATATTGGTTCAACGATACTTCGCATAATTTGAAAACGATCCTTTGGTTCAATAGAGGGAGTCGTGACAAGATCAAGAACATCAATTTGGTCTTCGCCAAAGCTACGAAGTTTATCAAGGGCTTGACGCGCCTCTGGGCCAAGTGCAACGGGTTTACCTTTTACCATCATTTCACGAATAAATCCATAAGCAAATTGAACATGGGATGCATTCTGCTGATAATCGGTTTGAGGAAAGAGTTTTTCTTCATAGAGCTTGGTTCGCGTTTCATCTAAAAATGGCAATTCTGCTACAATGCGTCGGTTGCCGAGCACGTCTTCAAAAATGTTGTATAAAAGATGCAGATGTTCCTTTCTGGAATAACGTTTGGCTTCTTTTAGAATAAGTTCAGGGTCGCGAAGCAATTCTCCGCAATGTGCCATCAGTTCATGAGTGGTGGCGAAAAGGGTTTCTTGCATATTGTATCCGCGTTCCGCAAAAAAACTGGGGTCGTAAATAAGTTTCTTGTTTTGAAAATCAAACGCCCAGCCATTAGAACCGCGCTCAAGGGTAACATCTCCTTTAAGACCATACGCTCCGAGAATTTCAGCTTCCTTATCAAAAAATTCCTCAACTTTAGATGGATCAACTTCACCTTCCGGTTTTGTGGGTTTTACCGATGATTCTTCTATTCTATTTTTAGGAAATGACTCTTTCATAATTTAAAAAATTTTTCGAACCAAGAAACCAAGAATATAAAGAATCAAGTAACCAATGCCCAAGCGCCCATGATGAAACTACCGGGCGGGGCACACACCCAAAGTCGAGCGCCGATGGCCGCGCGTATCGAGGCTGACGCCGAGACCATCGGAATCGAAGACCCCAACGAAGACGAACTCGCCGACGGACGACTGGACGGAGGTCCAGTCCCAGTCTTTCTCAAGAATACGCTCGTTGTGTACTTGAAAATAAGCTAAAATATCATAAGCAACTTCGGCTGGTGTCCTGCGACGCACAAATTTTTCTTGAACACCATGAGTTTTTGCCCATGTCTTGAGAATTTCCTCTTGCTCATCCCAATTTTTGCTTTTCGATTCCTCGAGAAGTTCTTTTTTAACAATACCCCAATCAATACCGCTTAATGCTACATCAGCAAATTGTTCATTGTCGTACCAATCTTGGTTGTAGAATAGAGGAAATTTTTGTCGAAGATTTTTTATAGTCACTGGCATTTCTTTATCCTTCTTTTCTTTTCCGGCAAGTGTGCCCACTCGAAGAACAACCATGAATCCCTCTTGTTTAAGCTGTTCCAGACTTTCCTTGGTAAGTCCCTGCTCTTCAATTTTTTTCTGCCATTTTTCTTCTGCAATTCTTTTTTCTTCGGGAGTGAGCGAGTGTCCAGTAAATCGCT
>PMIU01000066.1 GCA_003157195.1 Candidatus Nomurabacteria bacterium | reverse complement strand
TCAGTGGTATGCGAAGGGTTGTAGTCCGCTCCAACTTCTCGTGTAACTTGATAGGAAATCGCCCGCAATCCCTTACTGGCCATATTGTCAAACGTTAGCGAGCATTTTAAAACTTGTCTTGTCCTGTTCCTGGTTTACACCTTTTAAGTAAAAAACAGGAGGTGTATAATGGCAACAAAAAAAGAACAGGCCGAAGAACCGGTCATTCTTCATTACAGTTATGGGTTTAAAAAGCAGGTCATCGAGGAGATCGAAAACGGATTGATTTCGATGAACCAGGCAGCAAAAAAGTATCATGTTTATAGGTCAACTATTCAACGATGGTTTGCAAAAATGGGTAATTTTGAAAAAAGATTACGAACCATGGGAGGTAAATCACCACGACAGGAAATCAGCGCCCTTCGGCGCAAAATAAAGCAACTGGAGCAGGAAAAAGAGATACTGGATTTTGCATTGGACATGGTACAGGAAGAATGTGGGGTTGATATGCGAAAAAAATTCTTGCCCGAATCGCTACAAACTACCTTGAAAAAAAGAGGAAAAGCATAAACTGCACGCTACTTTGCAGGTTATTCGGGCTAAGCCGCCAGGGCTACTATAAACTACTGCGCAGGCAAAGCAAAGAAGCCAAAGAACAAGAGACCATACTAAGTCTGGTAAGAAAGGTACGGATCAGGATGCCCCGGTTAGGTGGCAAAAAGACCTTTAAAAAGATACGTCCAGTATTGAAGCAGGAGCAAATCCGATGCGGCCGGGAGAGGTTCTTTGATATCTTACGGGAGTCAAATATGCTCATCGGGAAGAAGAAACAGCATACAAGGACCACACAATCGTACCATCGTTTTTACAAACATCCCAACCGGATAAAGGATAAAGAAATTACCCGTCCGGAAGAAGTATTTGTAAGCGATATAACATATATAAAAACCAAGGAGAAGCCGATGTACCTTAGTTTGGTTACCGATGCCTATTCGAAGTATATCATGGGGTATGAGTTATCGGACAACCTGAAAACCGAGAGTTGTATCAGGGCGTTGAAGATGGCAACGGAGAACAGGAGGTATCCTGACAGAGAACTGATCCATCATTCCGACCGGGGCTTTCAATATTGCAGTCCGGATTACATTGAAACGCTGGAGAAAAATCAGGTGCAGGTAAGCATGACCACCAAGCATGATCCATATGAGAACGCAATAGCTGAGCGGGTAAACGGAATACTGAAAAGTGAATTTGACATAGAAGGATTTGCTACGGTAAAAGAGGCACAACGGGAGATAAGGACGGCCATTGGTACATACAACTATGAAAGGCCGCATTTGAGTTGTGGCTACCTAACACCATGGGAAGCCCACAGAAATGGAAAATATAAGCTAAAAAAGTGGTCGCGGAGATTTTCAGAAAGGGACATGTCCCTTTCTGAAAATTAAGTTCTATTTTTATATTATTAATTAACCAAAAAGTGTAAACCAATTACTGGACGATACAAATAAGGCCGTCGTTTTTATTTTAGTTTTTAGAGTAAAGATTTGTTATATCAAAATTGTCTAACTTAAATTTTTAACGCTATGAGAATAAAATTTCTTGCAATTTTGGCATGTATTTTAATCCTAACATGCTGTAAACAAACTGTTCGGAATGATTTAAAACTCGTTGAAACGGGGGAAACATTCTCATTAATTGAAAAATATGTGCCAGCTAAAAAGGATTCAATGAAATTACAAACAGATAGTCTTGCTTTTATTGGCATACAAAAGAAAAAGCCTGAGTCATTCATTAATGAAGAATTGCCTAAATCATATACAGACAGGTCATTTTTTACAAAATTAAGTGCTTCAACTTATAATCTTGCTTCGGTTCCTGGTTATATTGTGAAATTTGACACTTCAAAAAAAGTATATGAAAGAAAAACATTAAAACCTTTAATAAAAAATAATAAAGTCCCAATTAGTGATGCTATAAATGATGGTATTTTGTATAGTAACAAAATCAATAAAAATGCAAGCTTTAATGCTTCTGCAATAATCGGGGGATTGAAAGTAGAAAACAAACAGATGATGGAGTTAGTGGTTCAAGATATTGTTATTTCATATGTCCCTGATTCATTAGTTGATTGTGCGGCAATTAAACAAATTGTCGAAAATCAAATACCTGTGGATCAGAGAAAGTTTTACTTTTATGTCAAAAATTCAACCCTGACAATAATAAACAATAGAGTATTGAAAGAGACCTCATTTAATGTAAATGTAAATAGTACTTATGTAACAGCTGAAGGAAAGATTTACAATTCAAATGATAAGTTTTCAAGAGAAAGAATGGTTTCAGTTGAATTGATATCTTTAGATAATTTAATAGATTGTCAATAAAAACGCTCGCTAATCGAATAGATGGCCAGTGAGCCAATAGCCCACTGGTACACCTCTCACACCACTGTCCCTCCTTTTCGGCAGGATACAGCGGTTCATTTCAATGTGGGGCAACTTTCTCTTAATACTCTAGCAAAGCTTTATATCCTCTATGGTATAAACGATGTAAGGTGATAGTAGTAACAAGTATTGGGCTTTGGGCTACCGCCCATCCGCCCATGCGTGTCCTACTCCATGCATAGGCAAGTTCCATGTCTACTCCTAGTCGAATAAGGTTTTTTCTTTTCCGCTCAGGTTTCTTCCAGTGATGCCATATGCAGTACCTTAAACGGTTTCGTAACCACCCATCGAGTTCTTTGAGTTTGACTTGGATACTTGCCAAACGTTAATTAATTATTAAGTCACAAAAATTGCTTTTGTCTTTTTGTTAAAATCTAAACATGTAGCAATAACAGCTATAGCTTACAAACTTCTGAAATTTTAATGGTACATACTTTTGGAGTTGTCGCCATTTTATTGTTTAAAGTGTGTCGGAAAACCAAGAAAGATCAGCTATTAAATGGTCAACTAATTTTATTTTCTAAATTTGTGTTGGTTGTACTTAGTTTTCAATAAAAACAGCTATAACCTTTGGGCTTTAAAAAATTATTTTGGTCTGT
>PMIU01000079.1 GCA_003157195.1 Candidatus Nomurabacteria bacterium | reverse complement strand
TCGAGGAAGCCCTGCGTGCCGGCGTAGATCTCGATCACCTGGTCCTCGACCGGCATCGGCTCGAAGCGGCCCTGCTTGAGGACTTCGACCATGCGCGCTCCACGGGCAAGGGTCTGCTGGGTGGACTCGTCGAGCTCCGATCCGAACTGGGCGAACGCTTCGAGCTCGCGGTACTGCGCGAGATCGAGCTTGAGAGTGCCGGCCACTTTCTTCATAGCTTTAATCTGAGCGGATGCGCCCACACGAGAAACGGAAGACCCGACGTTTACTGCCGGGCGAATACCTTTATAAAACAAATCCGTTTCCAGGAAAATTTGTCCGTCGGTGATGGAAATAACGTTAGTTGGAATGTAAGCGGAAATATCTCCGGCCTGAGTTTCAATAATTGGGAAAGCGGTGATGGAACCCCCGCCGTATTTTTCATTTCTACGACAAGCGCGCTCAAGCAAACGTGAATGCAGGTAGAAAACATCCCCAGGGTAGGCTTCACGGCCAGGCGGACGGCGAAGGAGCAAGGAAATTTCACGATAAGCGACAGCGTGCTTGGAAAGGTCATCGTAAACAATCATAACGTCTTTACCTTGGTCCATAAAATATTCGGCGATAGATACTCCAGTATATGGCGCGATATATGAAAGCGCAGCCGCTTCGGACGCGCCGGCGGAAACGATAACGGTGTAGGCCATAGCTCCGCCCTCTTCCAACCTGGCTTGCAGTTTGCGAAGTTTGGAATCTTTTTGACCAATAGAGACATAAACACAAATCATATTCTGCCCTTTTTGGTTTAAAATAGCGTCAATAGCTAGGGCTGTCTTGCCTGTCTGACGGTCACCAATGATAAGCTCGCGCTGGCCCCGACCGACGGGAATAATGGCATCGATAACTTTGATACCGGTTGCAACCGGCTCGGAAACAGAAAGACGAGTAACAACTCCGGGAGCGACTTTTTCAATCGGGTACGTCTTTTCTGCTTTAATTGCGCCCTTACCATCTATCGGCATGCCGATGGCATTGACCACACGGCCCAAAATGCTATCAGAAACCGGAACTTCCAGAATTCTCCCGGTTGAGAGCACCGTATCGCCTTCTTTGATTTTAGAAAATTCATCGAGAATGATGACACCGATTGCGTCTTCTTCCAGGTTTAGCACCACACCAGTTTCTCTGCCAGGGAAAGTTACCATTTCGGAAGATTTAATATCGGAAAGTCCGGAGACTTTTGCGATACCATCGAAAACCTCCAGCACCTTACCCACCTTTTCAACTTTCGCTTGCGCGGTAAAGTTTTCTATCTCTCTTTTTAAATTTTCTACGATATGGTTACTATTCATGGTTTCTTGTTAAATATTCTTGTAATTTTCCCAATTTATTTTTGATTGTTAAATCTATAACTTCGTCATTCACTTCTATTTTGTATCCGCCCAATAAATTTTCATCCAAGCTCTCTTTCAAGATTATCGTCTTGTCTCCGTAACGCCTGGATAGTGACTGCGTGATTTCCTTCTTGATATTTTCATTTAATCTTTTTTGGCTGGAAACTTTTACCGTAATTCTTCCTTCTTCGTCGTTGATTATTTTATTTAAATGCAGAAGTATGTCTTTAGATTTTGACAACAATCTCTTTCTGGCTAAAAATTGGACTATTTTATGGAAAAATTGACTCTCTTCTTTGGAATCTTTTGATGTCAGGTAAATGGCTTTGGCTATGTTGTTGTTTGAAATTGCACTCATTGTAAATTCATTAAAAATTGCTAAGATCTTGCTTGCTTTCAATTAACTTTCGGGTGGCCAGCATCGCAAGATTCACAATTTCCTTTTTTGCTTCTTCCACCATTTTAATTTTCTCCGCTTCAAGTGTTTTCTTTCCGTTTTCTATAACTGCCGCTACTTCCTTTTTGGCTTCTTCCAGCATTAATGTTTTCTTACTGAGGGCTTCTTTCTTGCCTTCCTGGAAAATTTTATCCGCTTCGCTTTTAGCCTTTACAATTGCCGCATCGTATTCGGCACGAGTTTCTGTCAGTAATACAGCATTAGTTTTTGCGTCATCAATACCCTTTGCAATGTTCTGGCTGCGTTCCGCCATCAGTTTAGAAAGCGGCTTTAAAGCAAAAATATACAGGACAACGAAAACAACTCCAAAGTTTATGGCTTGAGCGATAATAATTTTCCAGTCTATGTGAAATGTAGAAATAATTGAATCCATGAAGTTTGTTAATTTTTCGAAAGAACGGTTCTTAAAAGAGTTTTCCCAAGAACCGTTCTTGCGAAAAATGTTCCTTAAATCGAAAACGCGATAACCAGCGCGTAAATGGCGATAGCTTCGGCGAAGGCGCAAGCTAAGAGCATGGGCACCAAAATCTTGCCGGCTGCTTCTGGGTTGCGTCCGATGGATTCCATGGCTTTGGAACCGATCATACCGATAGCGACAGCCGGACCAATTGCTCCGATTGCCATAACGACTGCTTTTGCAAATTCTGTTGACATATTTTTTTTATAATTAATCCCGACGCNNACTTTACGTCGGAGCTAATAATAAACGACCGTTAATAATATTAAACACTAATTAAATCTTCCTTTCTGTGCGTTTCGTGCTCTTCGTGTTCATCATGATCAGATGCGGCAATCGTGAAATAAACCACAAGCAGAATTGAAAAGATAAGCGCCTGAATGACCCCAACCAATAATTCCAGGAAAAGGAATGGTATCGGAATAACATACGCCACCAAGGCCGCCATTGAGGCCAAAAGCACTTCTCCGGCAAACACATTACCGAAGAGACGGAAGGAAAGCGAAGCAATCTTGGCAAACTCTCCAACAATTTCAATTAAACCGACAAAGAACGTAATGGGCGCGACGATGATAATCGTAGGCTCGTGGCGAATTTTGGTGAAAATTCCCCCGAGCACTTTCAGATTAACATATTTATTAAAAGTTTTCCATATGCCGATGGAAACAATACCGAAGACATTCGCGCCGATGACGGCCATTGTCGCTAAGGCCAGCGTGGTGTTTATGTCGGCAGTCGCGCCGCGGAGAAATGGGACAAAAGTAAGACCTTCAGTTCCCCTTTCCACAATTACAAATCCTCCTAGTGGCATAATGCCGAGCCAGTTGGAAACTAAGATGAAAAAGAAAACCGTGATGG
>PMIU01000022.1 GCA_003157195.1 Candidatus Nomurabacteria bacterium | reverse complement strand
GTGGCGCTTGCGCCGGGGTGGATGTATTTTCTCAGAAACTCCTCCTTAAATTCAAAAAAGTTGTCGTCTAAAATTGACTGTCGGATTTTTTTAACTAGATTAACTATAAAATATAAATTATGGATACTTGCTAAAGTGCCGGCGAGCATTTCTTTGCCGTGAAAAAGGTGCGCTATGTACGCGCGAGAATAATTTTGACACGTATAACATCCACAGTCTTTTTCAACTGGTTCAAAATCATTTCTGAACTTTGTGTTCATAATGATTATTTTCCCATTTTNNCCACTCCGTTTTCTATACCCATAAACAAATCTTCCGGCTCGCCAATGCCAAGCAAATGCCTGGGTTTTTCTTCCGGCAAGATTTCGTTGACCCATTTCACCGCCGTAGACATATCTTCTTTCGCAAAACTCCCGCCGATACCGAAACCGTCAAAATCCAAATTTTTAATAAAATTTGCGCTTTTCTTCCTTAGTACTTCTTCTCTTCCACCTTGTACTATCCCAAACAAAGAAACTTTATTCTCTAAATTTAATTTTTTATGCTCCACTAAACTCCTCTCGGCCCACCTGTGCGTACGTTCCAGCGCCTCTTCCTGATATTTCAAATCTTCCGCCGGGCTGGTGCATTCATCAAAAGCAAAAATTATATCCGCGCCGAGGTTGTGCTGAATTTGGACTGATTTTTCAGGAGTGATGTAATGAATAGAGCCGTCCAAGTGTGATTTGAAGGAAACTCCATCCTGCCCAATTTTCGCCAAGCGTGGTGCATCAGTATCATCAAAACGTTCCGGAATAAGAAGCGAGGGATCAGTAATTTTAAAAATCTTGGACATATCTTTACCATAAGCCGCACCAAGAGAAAAAACCTGGAAACCACCAGAGTCTGTCATTGTTGGGCCACGCCAATTCATAAATTTTCCAATCCCGCCCGCACCCCGCACAATTTCATCCCCGGGCTGCAAATATAAATGATAAGTATTCCCGAGCACCACCTCCACCCCAGCTTCCCGCACCTGCTCCGGATTTAAAGATTTGATAGTAGCCTTGGTGCCCACGGCCACAAAAGCCGGGGTATGAATTTCCCCGTGTGGAGTCACAATAACCCCCACCCGCCCCAAACTATTTTTCAATTTTTTTTCTATTTTGAAATTCATAAATTCACCTCACCCCTTTCTTTCCCCTCTCCTTGGCAAGGAGAGGGCTAGGGTGAGGTCTCCACCTCCACAAATTTTTGTTCTTGAATGTTTACTGGACTGGTTAAAAGCGCTTTGTTGAATGGGTCTCTGGGGTCGAAAATTATCGTTTGCACTATACCGAGGACATACGGATTGATGCCAGGCAGGACCACTTGGTCCCCTTTTTGCATCGTAAAATCTTTCGGCATTATCATTTCAAAATTTCCCCCACCTCGGCCGACTAATTGCATAAAAACATTTTTACCGGACACCACACCTTCGGTGGTCTCACCCGGATTTGAAAACAAAATAACTTTTGAAGAATTATCATAAACAGTGTCTACTCGTCCGATGGGTACATTGCCTAAAGCAAAAACTGTGTCTCCGACTTTTACGCCTTGCAATGTACCTATATCAACAAGAAGTGTGTCGTAAACACTTTGGTTCGGCTTGGCTAAAATAGCCGATAAAATCATCGGAGTTTTCGAATCTTTCCTGCTTAAAATTTCTTTAATACTGGCATTATCAGCAACGATCGAATCATAATTCGCATTTCGGGCATTATTAAAATCCACCTGCGCTTGCAGTTTTTGATTTTGCTCATAGAGATAACTTTTGGAAACGAAATATGCGCCCATGTTTTTAAATTTTTCGCCAATACTGTTGCCATCAACCAAGACCGGACGAAAAAATTTTTGGCTTATACCGGAAATTCCGCTCCAAATCCCAACTCTGAAAAAAATTATAACAATTAAAACAACGATACTGATCGCAATTTTCAAATTCTTTTTATTTTTTAATTTTTTATCTAGGAGGTAGCTCATCTTGATTCCCAATCAAAACATCTTTATAAAGAGAAATATTGTCCAAAATCACGCCTGTCCCGCGAGCCACGGCTGATAGTGGATCCTCCACCACATACACGGGGATTTTCAGGACTTTCTGCAAAAGTTGGTCGAGCCCCGGAAGCAAAGCCCCTCCACCGGAAAGCGTAATTCCCTGATGCATTATGTCGGATAAAATTTCCGGCGGAGTTGTTTCTAGCATATCCTTCACGCCTTCCACCAAGCCCTTAATGGATCCCGAAAGCGCTTCGCGGATATCGGAATCCGTCACCACTACTTCGCGTGGCAAACCAGTCAAAAGGTCACGCCCGTGGACTTCTGTTTCCATATATTCTCCCTGGATGACGGTGCCGATGGCAATTTTTACCATCTCCGCCGTGCGTTCTCCAATTAATATTTTAAATTCATCACGCATATAAGTGATGATGTCGTTGTTCAACCTGTCACCGGCAATTTTCAAATTTTTCGATTTCACAATTCCACCCAAAGAAATCACCGCGATGTCCGTCGTGCCGCCGCCGATATCTATAATCATCGAGCCGACGGGGTCTTTTATCGGAAGCCGTACGCCGATAGCCGCCGCCATTGGTTCTTCCACTAGAAAAACTTCACGCGCGCCGGCACTCCTCGCCGCATCATATACTGCCCGAGTCTCCACATTGGTCGTGCCGGATGGCACACCCACAAGCACTCTCGGCCTGGTCAGTTTCTTGGAAATTTTGTCCGCTTTATTTATCAGGTAAGAAAGCATTTCTTCGGTCACTTCAAAGTCGGAAATGACTCCGTCAACAAGCGGACGGATAGCTTTGATGTGCCCCGGGGTACGCCCGAGCATTTCTTTGGCCTGTGTACCAACAGCGAGAATTTGATTCGTTTTGATATTGACGGCCACCACTGAAGGTTCGTTGATGACAATGCCGTGACCTTTTAAATAGACCAAAGTATTACTGGTACCCAGGTCTATGCCAATATCGTTGCTAATTAATTTGTAAAATTTATCAAACATGGTGAGTAGGTTATAGCGATTAGCTTTTAGCTTTTAGTAAAATCAATAAATCTTCCAGAGAAACAATTTTGCCTTTTTCTTCTGTGCGTTTTTTTATTTCTATGCCCCCGAAAGATGAGTCTTTCAAGCTGCGAGCGGATATCACTGCGCGCATGGGAATACCGAGCAAGTCCGCATCGGAAAACTTTTCTCCAGCTGATACACCCGCGCGGTCATCAAACAATACCTCCACGCCTGCTTTGGACAAGCTTTCGTAAACTTTTTCAGCCTCTTTCAAAACCGCTTCATCATCACCAAGCGCGAGCAGATGCACAGCAAAAGGCGCAATAGATTCGGGCCATATTATGCCCTTGTCGTCGGCCAGAGCCTCCACCACGGTGCCCATGAGCCTTGTAAGCCCTATTCCGTAGGCACCCATGAGAACAGGGTGTTTTTCCCCTTTTTCGTCGGTAAAGGTTAGATTTAAGGGTTCAGAATAACGTTTTCCATAAGTAAATATATTTCCCACCTCTATGGCTTTATGTTCAACTAAATTTTCACGCTTCAAACCAAGTGACGTCAGCACTTCGTCGTTGAGAACTTCCTTGTTCACAGCAACGCCAGTGTTTTCATCCAGATAAATTAAATCTTCACCCACAGAAGTGATAGTCTGAAATTCGTGAGAATATTTTGAAAACATTCCACCAGAAGCGAAAGTCAGATAAGTGATATGCCCGATTCCGGTTCGGTTAAAAACATTTTTATAAGCTATTTTGGATTTTTCGTAAAACTCATCATGTTCTTTTTCNNGCAAAAAGAATACATGTCTTTCATTAAAAATTCTCGGCCACGTAAAATTCCGGCCTTGGCTCTAAGTTCGTTTCTAAACTTGGTTTGGAACTGATAAGCAAACAAGGGCAGGTCGCGATACGAGGAAATAAAATTAGTCATCATGTTTGTGATTGGCTCTTCGTGAGTACAGCCAAGCCCAACTTCTGTGTCATTTTTTAATTTTGTTTTGAACCACACATCAATCTTGTCGTCATCCCATCTGTCGGTTTTTTTCCAGAGTTCCGGATCTTGTAACGCGGTCATAGAAACTTCCTGCCCGCCGATAGCGTTCATTTCTTCTCTGATGATATTTTCAATTTTTTGTAAAACCCTTAATCCTAAAGGCAAATAAGTATAAACACCGGCCATTTCTTTATGAATAAAGCCTCCGCGAGTCAAAAGCTCAGCATTCTTTGATGTTTCATCCGCCGGAGCTTCTTTCCTTGTTTTTGTAAAAAGTTTTGATTGCTTCATATATGCCCATACTACCCGAAAAAAGTCTTTTTGGCAAAGGTGTAAAATTTGCAAATCCTGCCTCTTTCTGCTATATTGTCCATATGCAAAAAACGGAAAACAAAAAAGGAGCGGATACAATTATCGAGAAAATGTTCCAGGCCGGAGCGCATTATGGATACAGTAAAACCCGAAGACACCCTTCGGTTTCAAAGTATATATATGCCACCAAGAACAAAGGGGACATAATTAACCTTGAAATGACAAGCCTGCTACTCGACACAGCAACGGAATTTATAAAAGATTTGGGAGTAAAAAACAAAACTGTTCTTTTTGTCGGCACAAAGCCTGAAGCAAAAGTTGCGGTAAAAGATGTGGCCGAGATGCTGAATATGCCTTATGTTGTTGAACGATGGATAGGAGGAACACTTTCCAATTTCACAGAAATAAAAAAGAGAATTGCTGAACTTGAAAATTACCGCAAGGATTCTGCGGAGGGCAAACTCGATAAATACACCAAGAAGGAACGAGTGGTGATGGCTAAGAAAATGGAAAAGTTGAGCAGATACTATTCCGGCTTAATCGGCTTGAGAAAAGCTCCGGATGCAATCTTCATCGTAGATGCCAAAAGCGAACATATCGCGGCCACCGAAGGCAGGAAATCCGGCGTTCCTGTGGTTGCCTTGATGAATTCGGACTCAAACATCAAAGGCATTGATTACCCTATCGTTGCCAACGATTCCGGAATACCTTCAATCAAATTCTTTGCGGTGGCTATTGGAAACGCTTATAAAGAAGGTCAAGCAGCTGCACAAGTAAAATAACAGAACATCCCGATAGTAGAACAAGTTCACTACGGGACAAGAGTGAAAGAACTTATGTCAATAATAATAACAACTGAACAGGTAAAGGAATTGAGAGATAGCACTGGCATTTCGGTAATGCAATGCAAGCGAGCCCTGGAAGAAGCCGAAGGCGACATGAACAAGGCCTTGGCTATCTTGAAAAAGACCAGCTCGGACATTGCGCTCAAAAAAGGCAGCCGTGAGATTAAAGCCGGAAGTGTTTCCATTAAGACAAACGGTAAAAAAGCCGTATTAGTATCTTTGGGTTGCGAGACAGATTTCGTGGCCAGGAACGAAGACTTTGTCAATCTTTTGAATAAGCTTACAGATATGGCCTTAAGAGAAGGCGTAGAAAAAATGAAGTCTAGCGCAAAAGATATGATTGATCCTATCATTCAGAAGACAGGTGAAAATATCCAGTTGGGCGAAGCGTATGAAGTATCCGGGGATGTTTTAGGAAGCTATCTGCACAACAATAAAATAGGCGTCATTGTAACGCTTGAGGGTGGTAGTGCTGAAGTTGCCAAAGACGTAGCTATGCACATAGCCGCGATGAAACCGGAGTATATCTCCCCTAGTGAAATAAATGATGAAGTTAAAAATACAATGATGGAAGTTTTCCAAAAAGAAGTTGCCGGCATAAACAAACCCGAAGAAATAAAGAAAAAGATGCTCGATGGCAAGATGGCAACTTATTTCAAGGAGAAAACTTT
>PMIU01000029.1 GCA_003157195.1 Candidatus Nomurabacteria bacterium | reverse complement strand
TAATAGTCATAACCTTTTTTCAAACAGGCGGTTAAAGAACAGCCACAATTTCCGCAGACAAGAAAGCCCCGAAGTGGAAAGAAATGAGTTTTAGAACGTGGACGATTTTTGTTATGAATAACTTCTTGAACCTTATCAAATAAATCTTTAGAAATAATTGGAGGGTAAGTGCCTAAATATAATTTTCCGTCTCTTTCCATAATTCCACAGTAGAAAGAACTTTTTACTAAACGATAAATATTCCCAGAGAAAAATTTCTTTCCTGTTAAAGCCCGAAGTCCTTCATTAAATAAAATTTCAGAAATTTGTTTAAAACTATAACTGCCTGTTGAATACAATTCAAAAGCTCTAACAACATATTTTGAATTAACTGGATTGATACAAATATTTTTTGTCGCTTTGTCGTTTAGATAACCGAAGGGAGCACGATTTGGCCATTCGCCTTTTTCAAGTTTTGCCCGATTGCCCCTTTTTATATTACTGCTTAGATCTCGGATATACTGACTAGCCATTCCTTGCTCAATAGACATCAGCAGAACATTATCAGACGGAAGAAAATTTTTCTCAAAAGTTTGTATGCGTTGTATATTTCCATTCTGCAATAACCACTGAATCTGTCCGCTATCAATAGGGNNGCTTTTCCCGAAGAAACAAATTTAAGCATTTCATTAAACACAGGACGCCCCGGAGCTTTAGCAGATTTGCTTTCTCTGAAAATTTTAACAATTTCTAAACCAAGCCTTTCAGCTAGAGCTAGCAGTTCTTTTTCTTGTGAATCCAAAGACAGCACTTGGCGGTCATCTGATTCTGTTGATTTTCGGCAATAGAGAACGAATTTCATAATTTTTGTATCATATACCATTATCGTTAATAGTAAAGGAGTTAGGCACTAAAAACGAAGTGTATTTTACATTACCGCAATAACTGGAATAAAACTCTTTAGGAGGTTTTGTTAAATACTCAGGCGGTATAGACGACTGCATTCCGATAACAGTGGATTCGTCATAAACATTTTTAGGACGTAAAAGTTTTAAAGATGGGAAATATTTGCGACGACCTGCGAGAGTTGGGTCATGAAAATTTTTTGTTAGATACTTGGTTAAATAAAAACAAATTTTCCAACTACGCTTTACCCGTATATCAACGATTCCTTTAATTCCTTTCGGATTGGTTGGTGTTGCGATAACATTCTCTAAACCGCTTTCCCAAATATTCTGCAAAGTTTTCTGAGTGACAAAAGGCATATTAAAAAGTAAGGTGTGATAATGAACCACCCCGTCCTCTTGGCGTTCGGGAACAGCAATATAAATTAGCTTGCGATTTTTTAAATCATTGCCATAAATATACCGATTCAGTCGGCGGATAAAATCAGTAAAAAGAGGATTAGTTTTTTCAAGAAAAAGCAAAGAGCGATCTGCTAAGGTAAGAGTTAAAAACTTGGTTGTAAAAAATAAAGTTTCAGTTTCAAGATGTTGTTCGTGGTTGGCACTAATAAGCCTTTTCATTTGACTGGAAGCCCGACGGATAGAGCGTTCAATGTATTCCTCTTTAGTTTCTGGTTCAATTTCCCGATGTCTGATTTCTCTCGCTATCAATTTACCGTCTTCATTAAAAGCACCATACTCATGACCATATTCCCAATAAGTGCCACCTATGGGTTTATGAGAATCACGACTACCAGCACCATACTTTAAAGGGCGTGAAGTAAATTCATAAAATTCTATCAATCTTCCCGAAATTACCGCTTTGTTACTAGTTTCCATAATTTTAATCTGTCATTAAGTGTCCTATACTCAAGAGAAGAAATGCGCGCGCGTTCCGCGCGCAATGCACCTACTCTGAATCTAAAGCATTCTCGTCCAAAGGCGCACCGCCCCGAACTGATAAATCAGTTTCGGGGACGGTACGTCCCTTTTGCCCGACCTTAGCAAAAATGATATACAAACTAGCGTAAGAATTTAGATATTCCTGTGCTGTTTCGTCTGGCAAATCTAAATCGTATTTTTCTTTAAAATACGCTTGGATTCGTTCTACTAATAATTGGCTAAACTTTTTCACATAGTCATTCTCGCAAGTCTTGCAAGATAATTCATCGCACCCTCAACGAAAAAAAGAACCTTATTTTCTAGGTTCTGACATGGGCTTACTAACACCCCCTAAAAGTTATAATTCTAGCCTTATTTCAAATTTATCATTATTTAGACAGTAACCCGATGTAGGCAAATGAAAAATTAAATCATTAACAACATCAAGAAATTCTCTAAAATTCAAATTTATTTCGTCTATTTCTTTTCTAATTGTCCTGTTATCTCGCATTGTTTCTTTTACTAATTCCGAAAGACCAGTTTTGTTTTTTCTTGAAATAAGAACAATTAAATCTAAACGCCCCGATGGGCTTTTGATTGGATAGCACAAATCGGACTTATCTGCTCGGTAAATGCCTTTCTGTGTATCAATAATAATTTCTATCTTTTTGATTTCTTTTTTTGGTTTTTCACTTTTAACAAAAATAGGTTCTGGTTTTTGAGTGTGAATTTCTAATAATTGCGGTATCAATAATGTATGGACTCGTTCCATATAAATCGGATATTTCTTTTGTCTAAAATTATAAACAACTTTTTGTAAAGCAAGGTGCATGTCTAAATCTTTTCTAAAACTTTCACCAAAAAATTGTATTATTTTTTTGGTTATATAAAACATCACATTTAAAAATTTTTCTCGGAAAAGAGAAGTATCACCTATAATTTCTTTTGGTGAAAGCAATTTCACAGAATTTTTATATTTACTCATAGGAATATATACATCTCTTAAAATTTCGCCATAATAAAAAGATAAGGAATGGGTTTCAGCCTTTTTTATAAGTTCATTTTGAACATCTACCGACTCGTTTTGTTTTATTATTTCCTGTTTCTTTTTTATTACACCTTGTTTGTCATTTTCAATTATTTCTTTTATTTTTGGCTGTTTTTCTGTAATACAAAAATACTCATAAGCACTATCAAAAATCATATCGTCTGAATCTATATGCCTTTCGCTGGTTAAATTCTTGCGATATTGGGCATATTTCTGATCAAGTTGTGAAATAAGGGTTTCCATAAAAGCGTCCTTATATTACAAGGATTTTATGGAAAAAGCAAGATAGGGCTTGACAGAAAAGATTAAGAGGTGTATAATACCGTAGTAAAGTTCCTTGATTTGCTGGCGAGCATGGTACGCAAGAAGGAGAAAGGTAATGAAAAAACTCGTTATTTTGCTGTCGTTGTTGGCTCTCTCTCTCTCGGCATCGGCTCAAGATGCCAAAGAGAACAGAAGGGTCATAGACGCCAAGTTTGTGGCCATTTCCACCTCTATGGTAGCCGCATCCATCTTTGACATGGAAACTACCTTTTCGGCAATCAAGAACCCCGGTGTCCACGAGGGCAACCCGATAATGAGACCATTCGTCAATGCTGGCCGACCAGCAACTTATGCCTTTATTGGCGGAATGGACGCAGGAACTCTATGGCTTGCGTATCGGGCGAAAAAAAACCCGAACCCAGCCATACGGAAGCTCTGGTGGTTGGCGCCAGCAATTGCCACGGCCACTCACGCATTTGCCGGAGGTGCCAACCTTCGATTCACCTTTCACTAGATCAGATCAACAACCCACCGACAGGAAACTCATTCCGTCTGGTGGGTTTTCTGTTATAATTTAGCTAGTGTGGTTCCAACTTCATACCACACTCTCCGCCGATATAAGAAAAAAAATAAACTAGAAACAGAAAGTCGCCTGAGAAAGCGCGGCTTTCGCAGGCGACGATGCCTGTTTTTTATTAGGCGATGCTCTAGCGTCGTTGGCGGCGCGAGCGATATTACTTTTTCTTTTTTGGGTCAAAGTACTCCGACAGTACTGGAGCGACATTTTCCCAAACCCTATCCCACGGCCAGGGTTGGTGCACACCTGACGGGAAAGGTTCGCGGAGCGGGAGACATGGACGGTGAATGACAACCGTATACCAATGCATTTCCACCCCGTCTACCCCATTCACTCCATATACCTTCGCTAACTTTTCGCGAAGGCCTGTTGTGTCCTCAACAGGGAGGGTCAAGTTCACAACCATGAAGTTCGGGCAATTACCCAACGGCCGAAAGAACATCTGGCCGTCCTGCACCGTCTCTGAGTGAACGGAAACGACGTAGTATTGAGTACCGAAGTACCCTGGCTTCGTCTTGAATCCGTCGACCACAGTTGTCGGGGTCGGAATCGGCAACGGAACTACCTGTTGTTTGGGTTGCTTGTGCCCAATCACCCCGAAATGGACTAACGTCAGCGCTAACACAAGCCCTGCCAACGCCGCCGCCCCTCCCCAAAACAACTCCTTGTTGGTGAAGGGAATAAGCTTTCTTAACCAACCCCACCAACTCAACTTCCTAATATCCCACGGCATAAAAACTTTCTCCTTTCATAACAATGGCGCAGAGGTTGGTCCCCTACGCCACGTGAGGGTGCGCTAAGCCCTCTCAATGTGTGATGTGTGTCACCACCAGAACAAAAGCGGCGATAAACGACACCACGCATAGCGCGATTCCGCGTTTTCGCATTTGTGCACCTCGCTACCAATATAACACATTATCAATAATGTGTAAAATATAGGCGCGGTGTGGTTTTGTGGAGAGTTTTATCCTCTTTTCTTTTTTGAAACGGGCTTTTTAGTTACTTTTTTGGAAATACTTTTCCATTCACCTTTTAATTTCTTGGCTATCGCTTTTATGTCCCCTTCGTGCATTTTGTATTGCTCGGCGTAATTTTCCGCTATCGCATCCACTGCCTTATGGTAAAGAGGTGTGCTGACTTCTTTGGCTTTCTTCATTTCAACTGTAACTTCTTTTTTTATTTTGACCATCAAAGCTGAAGCTTTCTTTTGATGCGCCTTTGCTTTGGGCCCGAGTAAGTAGTACGCTCCCCCAGCCAAGGCTGCCATGCCTCCGGCTATCGCCATTTTTTCTCCACCCGACATTCCTTTTTTATTATTTTTTTTCTGCATATGATTTTACGAAATCATGCCGCGCAATCGTCCATTAAAGCGCGACGCTAATTTTA
This sequence comes from Candidatus Nomurabacteria bacterium, assembly GCA_003157195.1. Classification (GTDB taxonomy): domain Bacteria; phylum Patescibacteriota; class Minisyncoccia; order Phycocordibacterales; family UBA9973; genus UBA9973. Next base: position 7,994 of record PMIU01000029.1, on the reverse strand, counting down.
TTAATTATTAATCTCTTCGACTCTTTCTCTTTTTCCCAAAGAGAAAATTAAATACTTTACTGTCTCTTAAGTCTTCAAATAAATCCTTAGTTGTATCGCTTATGTTATTCATATCTTTTTCTATCCTGTCCACGATTCTGGAAAAGGTACTCATCGCGCGAATGAGATAGAATAAAAAGATTGCGACCAATATCCACAAAAAAACAAAACCGACCGAAGATATAAAAAAGAAAACTTGTGATTGTGACGATGTATCCATCTGTGTATTGTAGCATATAATGGGCAAAAACATTATAATTCGTGAGTGGAACTTCATGATAAATTGGAGGTAAAATTTCGCCTGGACGAAAACCAGAAAAGAGCCTTACGCAAGCTCAACCTTTTCTCCGTGGCAGATTTACTCAATCACTTCCCCGTTCGTTACAGCGACATAAGTGAGGTAAAAAAGATTTCAGAATTGGTGGCGGGAGATATGGCCACGGTTTACGGCAAGGTATCAAAATTAAAAACTAAAAAGGCCTTTCGTTCGAAAATTCCAATGGCTGAAGGTGAGATTGAAGATTTGTCGGGAAAAATAAAGATCACCTGGTTCAACCAGGCCTACCTGGCCAAAATGATTCATAATGGCGAGAATGTTAAATTAACCGGCAAAGTCACACAGAGTAAAAACGGCATTTATTTAGCTAATCCGGAATTCGAAAAAATACCCGATATGCCTATCGATATGCACGAAACGTTATTTAAAAAAAGTGTTACAGGAAATGCAGGCTTTTCGTATCCCATTTATGCAGAAACCAAGGGGATTACTTCTAAATGGTTTTATCATGCGATAGATAAAATATTCAAAGAAAAAACTCTGGATAACGTTATTGACTACATTCCGGGTGATATTTTGAAAAAATATCACTTGCCTACCATAAAAACTGCGCTAGTCTGGATTCATAAACCAAAAAACAAAGATGACGCCGAGAGCGCCCGTAAGAGGTTCGCTTTTGAAGAAGTTTTTTGCATTCAACTGGAACGTCAACATGATAAATTTGAATATCGAAAAAATAAATCCTTCCAAATTAAACCTACCCAAAAAGATGTGCAAGATTTCTTGAAACGTTTTCCTTTTGAACCCACAAATTCTCAGAAAAAATCGATTGATACAATTTTAGCAGACATGGCTAGAAATTTTCCTATGTCTCGACTGCTCGAAGGCGATGTTGGATCCGGCAAAACAGCTGTGGCTGCTACGGCTGCTTACGTTGTAACTTCCACCTCTCCCATACCCTCTCCAAAGGAGAGGGCTCCCTTCCCTTCGGGGAGGGTTGGGGTGGGGTCTTTGCAGGTGGCTTATATGGCACCGACAGAAATACTAGCCACCCAACATTTTGAATCATTCATAGAATATTTTTCACCCCGCCAAGGCGGGGCAAGTCTTCCTCTAAGTATCGGGCTCATTACCGGTTCAGGTTGTCGGAAATTTCCCTCCAAGTTAAACCCGAACGGCTGGACGACCATTTCCCGCGCGCAACTTTTGAAATGGGTGGTCAATGGCGAAATCCCTATTTTAATCGGCACACATGCGCTTATTCAAAAAAGTGTAAAATTTAAAAATTTGGCTTTGGTGGTGATAGATGAGCAACATCGTTTCGGCACCGCCCAAAGAAGAAAGTTGGTAAGAAAAGACAATATTGCTCCGCACTTGCTTTCAATGACGGCTACGCCTATCCCCCGCACACTCGCGCTCACTATTTATGGCGACTTGGATTTATCATTGCTGGATGAAATGCCAGCCGGACGTAAACAAATAATTACGGAAATCATTACTCCAAACAAACGCGAAGAAACTTATGAAAAAATAAAATTGGAGCTTCGGGCGGGCAGGCAGTTGTATGTAATTTGTCCTAGGATAAATGAACCTGATCCGGAAAAAGAAATGGCTCTGAATGTAAAGTCGGCAGTGGCTGAAGCCAAAATTTTGAAACAAACAGTATTCCAAGAATACGAAATAGGCGTCTTGCATAGCCAAATGAGCAAAGAGAAAAAAGATAAAGTTATGGCAGATTTTTCCGCGGGGAAAATACAAATTCTCTGCGCCACGTCCGTGGTGGAAGTCGGCGTAAATGTGCCCAATGCCACCGTCATTATTATCGAAGGTGCAGAACGCTTTGGACTAGCCCAACTTCACCAACTCCGCGGTCGCGTAATAAGGAGCACACATCAAGCCTATTGTTACATTTTCGCTGATGCTAAAAGCGATAAGACAATAGAAAGATTAAAAGCATTGAAAACAGCTAAAAATGGTTTTGAATTAGCCGAGCTGGACCTTGTCCTCCGTGGCTCAGGTGGCCTCGGTGGAACCAAGCAATGGGGCATTACCGACCTCGGCATGGAAGCGATAAAAAATATAAAAATGGTGGAAGCCGCCCGAATCGAAGCGATTACTATAATAGAAAAGGACCCTGAGCTCACCAAATATCCCCTCCTAAAACAAAAAGTCCACCAAAAAGCCGGAGAATTTCATTTTGAATAATATTTACTGAAAGACCGTTAGTATGGTAAATAAACTTTACTTGTAATCAGGTTTTATTTCTTCTGCGCCGTCTATGTGGCTGGAGATTCTAGCGAGCGCGTAAAGCAGGCTGGAAAGCCTGTTTAAATATGTCATTGTTTCAGCACTTAGGGTAATTTTACCTTCTTCTTTGGCTGCCACGACTCGCCTCTCGGCGCGCCTGGAAAGTGTCCTGGCGAAATCAAAAGTAGCCGAGAGTTCAGTCGCTCCACTTAGGAAAAAAGTTTTAATCGGTGGCAAAACTTTTTCAATTTCATCCACAATGTTTTCTATATTTTTTATTTTATCCGTGGTGATAGTCAGAGTCGCGCCGGCCACTTCCGCTTGCACGATAAACAGATTCTGCTGAACTTCCAAGACAACATCAGTAAATTTTATTTCACCCAAAGCTGTTTTGAAACTCATCCCTGCCGTCTTGGCGCGAGCTAACCCCAGAAACGAATTTGTCTCATCTAGTGAGCCCAAAGCTTCTGCTATACTAGAACTCTTGGAAATGCGCTGGTCGCATCCAAAAGTTTTCGTTGTGCCATTGTCCCCTTTTCTAGTGTAGAGCATAGTTTATATTTCACAAACTCCGGAAACACAAGCAAATTCTTTGGCGCCGGTAGTGTTGTCTACTGATTCATATTGAGAAAGTTTGGAGAAATCAATCTTACCGATAGCTTTTGTGCGTTTCTCGTATTCTTCTTTGGTTATTTCTTCGTAAGGAGCTAATTGGTAAACATGGTCTGAACGCGGGAGGAAAGAAAGTCCACCAACCCAATCCCAGTTTTCATAAACAAAGTTTCCAACTGCCAACCATTCATCTGGACCGACGTATATCGTAGCAGATGGATTATGTTCCACGTAATGCACTTTTAATCTTTTCCATTCTTTGAGCAAATCAAGCGCAGAAACTTCATCTTTGAAAATCGCCCCGTCTGGTGCCTTGACTGGAAATTCTAGGACATAGGTGGTTGCTGTTTCAGCTGATTGACCATTTTCCGGCACGCAAGGAATACCTTGATCTCGAGCCATTTGTAATAAGGTATCTGTGTGAGAAATGCGTACTCGACGAATAAAATATGGCGCATACCATGGGTGCATACCGGAACCTGCGCGTAACAGCTGTCCAGAATTACCACTAGGCTTCACAGAGGTAATAGCCGTCGAAGGATTAATGCCGAAACGCTTAGCATATTTTTTATTTACCTCAATGGAATAATCTCTCAGAGTTTCCAATACTTTATCATCTCGAATGATTGGATTATCATAGTAGCCATTCAAGGTGACGCCGAGCAATCTCTCTGCTTCACAATTCTCTTTCCATTTTTTTGAAAGATAACCAAAATTGGTTAAAGTGGACTGATATGTCCCAAGTAGTGTTGCTAACTCCATTTTTCTTTTTAAGGTTGCTATTGTATCTTTCGGACGAATTACAACATTAGTTAAATTACAAAACTGCCTAGAGCGCAGATAAATTTCTCCGCAGGGATTAAGACCAATTTGTCTTTCATTTTTAATTGCCTCCCACCTACGAGCTGGTAACTGTTTCTCAAGTCCCCCTCGGTTAAAAATTCCTCTCTCTCCGGAGCGAGACTTCACTAAAGCCGTCCATTCATTTAAAAATTCTTCAGCAGATGGTTTGCTATTATATACCGCTGAATTATTTGCCATAGATCTTTGTCCTTCTGTTAAATAAAATTGTCCTTTTTTCGCATCTCTCATTTCCATATCTTCCAGTTCCGAAAGAGAAATGAGCGCGCTGCGGCGAACCCCACCGGCAACAACAATCATTCCAATCTGACAGATGATGTCATGCATATCTAAATTTGAAAGTCGGCGACCTTGTTTAGCTAAAATTTTTCTTTTAGCAAATTCCATTAAGTCTATCAGGGGTTGCGGTCCGGATGCTTTACCACCAGCTACTATCAAACGCGCTCCAGCTGGACGAATCATGGAATAATCAAATTTTATATCTTCTCCGTTAAACCAAGCCGTCAATCCAGCGACAAAAGCATCTGCCCAACCTTCTTTGCTATCTACTACGACATGAGTAAGAACTTTTCCTTTAATTTGTTTTTTTATTTGCGGAAATTGCTGGACATTTTCCCACTCAACCGCAAAACCAAGCCCTGCTCCGCACATCGAAACATACATAATCTCTCCTAAATCTTGAGGACATGTTGGAGCTATATAAGCGCAATTGTAAGCCCAAACATTGGACTGGCGACAAGCCTTGCCGGCAGACCAGAAAAGACGCATAGAAGGGCAAATATCTTGAACTAAAATGGCTTCACGAAGTTCTCCATACTCTTTAGTAGTAAGTTTGTCGCCAAGATTTTCTTTCATATAATCCATATAACGGTCAACCGTCTCTATCCAAGTTTCGCGACGGCCTAATTCTGGAACCCATCTCGCATAAAACTGATAAAATATAAATTCTGAATAAGGACTTGCAAAATATTTACTAGATTCCTCGACTGCCAGTCGTACAGTTTCGGGCACCGGACCAAAAGCTTTGCGAAGCTCCGAACGTTTATTGCGGTAAAGAATATATTTCTTGGCCGTATCGGTGAAATTATTTTTCATCAATTCTTTCTCCACGAGGTCTTGCACGAGCTCCACTGTGGGCAAAAACTTCGCTCCTTTATTTTCCTTAGTTAGTCTTGTTTGAATTTCCAAAAGATTTCTGAAGACAATAGCAGCTACCGCCTCCGCATCTGTATCCTTTCCCTCCCCTGTTACTTCAAAAGCTTTCAAGATTGCTCCCTTAACCCTTTCCAATTCAAAATGCACAACTTCACCGGTTCGTCGGCGAATTGATTTTATTTTTTTTAATTCGCTTTTTAAAATTTTGGCTGTTTTTTTCATGGGTTTAAATTATTTTAGGATTAAGGGTGTTAATGGTTGATACGGATTCTTTTTTCCTTTTCCGAATTAAAAAGTTATAGATACCGGGAGATAGGAGAGCAGCCAGGGTGACATTACCGAGCAAGTGCAATGCCGTGAATGGAATCTGCCCGACCAAGGATCCGATAAATGATTGGTGAAAGAAAATCGGACCGACGGTCAAGCCAGTTACTGCATCAAAAAAGAGCGTCCCGTAAATTGCGAAACGCACGTAATCCATAGTTTTGCCTTTATTTTTTTGAAAATAATAAACCGAAGCCAAACCTATGAGTCCATAGGCTCCTGCGGTGAAAAGTGTTCGCACTCCGAGCGTGTGAGTGGCGACATCGTAAAGCAAAATACTCAAAAAAGCAAAAGAAAAACCAGAGAAAGCTCCGTAAATACGACCGACCGGCATCGTTGCCGCCATTATCGGCTCGATGTTCGGCGCGCGAAAAGGAATCAACCGAATCAAAAAGCACAAAACGAGTGTCAAGAAAAACTTTGCTTGCCCGTCCGTAGCTTTTAGCGAAGGAGGGAAATAGTTTTTAGGGGTTGTTTGCATGTCAGGTCATTATACACGAAAACCTCTACTTGATGTAAAGAAAAAAGTCGTAATTTTTCATAAATTTAGCAGAACAAAACACGGGTAAAAATAAAACAAGGCGTATTTGAGGCCTGTCTCTTTTTGCTGTTTAAAATAGGTCTTTTTCCGCTCAAAATTTTACAAGTTTTTCCATTTTTAAAAAACTTAAGGTCTTGACGACACCTAAAATGTCATTTATAATACGAAAATAGAAAATTTTAGACAAAAATTATTTTGGGAACAATTTTTTCTTATTTCGAGTAAGCTCTTTTACTAGTTCTTGCCAATACTCGTTAAAATAAACTGATGGTGCAATAAGTTTATTTTTATATTCAAATTGTTTTGCCAAGGAAACTTTTTTCTTGTGCCACATTTTTCCATCTTCTAGGTATATTTGAATGGGAGGTAATAACTTATCCAGAATATAAATGAATTTGCTTTCTTCGTCCTCTTTTTTCTCGTAATTTTGGATTATTTTTATAAGATTTTTGAATTTTGAAAATCTTTTCTTAATTTTAGCCAGAGCTTCCTTTTCTCTTGCATGCTTTGAGACTTTTTTCTTTTTATCGAAGATAAAAGTGTCTTCCGCGTAGATTTCCACCAAGTCGTGCGCGAGCGCATACATCAGGCAAAGCTCTTTGTTTAATTTTAAATTATCTTGTTCAATCAAAAACCAGGCGACCATGGCCATTTGATAACTGTGCTCGTTGCTGGTTTCAACTTTTTTGCCGAGCTTGGATCCTTCATATCTGGTCACACTGCGAAATTCTTCGGTAAACTTCACGAAATCCAAAAGCTGTGAAAATTTTTTAGAAAACTTTTTCATGTGGGCGTGCTAGGGCTCGAACCTAGGACCATTCCGGTATAAGCGGAACGCTCTACCAACTGAGCTACACGCCCATAGGAATACATTATCTCATTTTTATAAATAAAACAATAAGAGAAAACTACACCTCAGCTGTCGGAGTTATCACATCCTTCTTCTTGAGTAATATTCCGTGCGCAGTCAATATCTTCTCATAATCTTCTTGCTCTAGGGTTTCTACTTCAATCAGTTTTTGCGCAATCGCCGTGAATGCTTTTTTGTGTTCGGTCAGAACTTTTTCTGCGGTTTTCAGTCCATCTTGAATAATTCTGGAAACTTCCGCGTCAACTTTGGTGGAAACTGTTTCAGAAAATTCTTTTTCAACTATTTCTCCAAATTGTGGCCGGCCACCGGAGTCCACGAGGGCTATAGGCCCAATCACATCAGACATCCCCCACCTAGTGACCATCGCCCGCGCCAAACTCGTGGCCACTTGCAAATCACTCGATGGTCCGGTGGTGATATCGCCGAAAGTCATCTGCTCCGCGACGTATCCGCCGAGAGACATAGCTATATCATCTATGAATTCTTTTTTAGATTGTAATCGTCGCTCTTCTAAAGGCAATTTCAGGGTGTATCCACCTGCATTTCCTCGCGCAATGATAGAAACTTTATGCACCGGGTCGGCATGCGGAAGAACGGAAGCCACAATAGCGTGCCCGGCCTCATGATAAGCGGTAATTTCCTTTTCTTTCCTAGAGAGAAGATGACTTTTGCGCTCCGGGCCAAGCATTACTTTCTCAATAGCGCGAATCAAATCAAATTGGAAAACTTTCTTGCGGTTCTCGCGCGCCGCCAAGATAGCGCCTTCGTTCATCAATGAATACAAATCCGCGCCGGAGAAGCCGGGAGTACGTTCGGCAATCAATTTCAGATTTATATCTTCAGCCAACGGCTTTTTCACTGCGTGAATTTTGAGTATTTCTTCGCGGTCGGCTCTATCCGGCAAATCCAAAATAACTTTTCGGTCGAAACGCCCGGGGCGAACGAGCGCCGGGTCCAAAACATCCGGCCTATTAGTCGCCGCCATGACAATAACTTTATCATTCGGTTCGAAGCCGTCCATCTCCACCAAGATTTGATTCAATGTCTGCTCGCGTTCGTCGTTGCCG
>PMIU01000101.1 GCA_003157195.1 Candidatus Nomurabacteria bacterium | reverse complement strand
CTGCACTCCTAAATCCTGGAGATACTGTGCTCGGTATGGATTTATCTCACGGCGGGCACCTGACCCACGGACACCCGATGACTCTGCCAGCTAAGATTTATAAATTTGTCACTTACAAAATGAAAGACCCAGATACGGGTGAAATTGATTACAAAGATTTGCGCAAAGTAGCCCTAGAACACAAACCCAAAATAATTTTGGCCGGATTTTCAGCGTACTCGCGAACACTCAACTATAAAAAATTTGTGGAGATAGCGCACGAAGTCGGAGCGGTGACAATGGCCGACATGGCGCACATTGCGGGCTTGATTGCCGCCGGAGTTTTGCGCAATCCTTTTGATGATGGTTTTGATATTATTACTTCCACTACACATAAAACTTTGCGCGGTCCGCGCGGAGGAATAATTTTAACTCGCGACAATGAAGAAATCGCCAAGAAAATAGACAAATCAATTTTCCCGGGTATTCAAGGCGGTCCACATATGCACACCATTGCCGCCAAGGCTGTAGCCTTTGGGGAAGCGATGACACCGAAATACAAAAAATACGCCACGCAGATTTTAAAAAATGCCAAAGCCATGGCGGAGGTTTTTAAAAAAAATAAAATCAGAATGATTGGCGGTGGCACCGACAATCACCTTATACTGGCTGATGTTTTTGGATCTTTGGGGGTCACCGGTAAAGAAGCGCAGAGCGTGCTCGATGAGGTGGGTATAACACTTAATATGAACTCAATCGCGGGCGACGTCAGGAAGCCCCTAGATCCTTCTGGTATCCGCTTCGGCACACCAGCTATCACTACCCGTGGGTTCAAAGAGAAAGAATGCAAACGCGTGGCGGAGTTGATGATTTTGACGCTTAAAAACAAAGATGATAAAAAAATAAAAGAAAAAGTACATAAAGAAATAAAAGCATTAGCCAAAAAATTTCCGATACCAAAAAAGTTTGTATAAAAAATTATGGATTTAAAAAATAAAACTATTGTTATTACTGGATCGACTAAAGGACTAGGCAGAGCCCTTGCTTGTGGGTTTTTAAATGAGCAATCTAATGTCATTATTAACAGCCGATCGAAAAAAGAATTGCAAAAAGCGATTAAAGAAATTGGAACTATCGGATGCCTTGGTGATGTGACCAAAGAAAAAGATATGCAAAAGCTTGTGGATTTTGTGGTAAAAAAATTCGGGAAAGTTGATATTTGGATAAATAATGCGGGAATCGCGATGGCCTATTTACCAATCGAAGAAATTAATTCAAAACAAGCTCATGAAATCATGGAAGTTAATTTTTGGGGAACATTTTACGGCTCTAGGGCAATAATGAAAACTATGAAGAAACAAAAAAGTGGCGCTATTATTAATATAGTTTCCACTAGTTCTCTTTCTGGACGACCTCGCTCAGCGATTTATTCTTCCAGTAAGTGGGCTGTTCGAGGATTTACCCAGGCACTTCGTTTGGCCGTTAAACAAGAAAATGTTTATGTTATTGCAATATATCCCGGGGATATGAAGACAACCCTGTTGAAAAAATTCAAACCCAAAGAATACAACAATGCAATGGAACCATCTTTTGTGGCGAATAAAATAATTCAGAATCTAAAATTAGGAAAACTGAAGGAGGAATTAATCATAAAAAAATAGTTTTCTATTTATTTCATTTTCTGCTATATTTCTTATATGGCAAAAGGTAAACTAATTGTAATAGATGGCACGGATGGTAGCGGGAAGGCTACACAAGTCGCTCTTTTGGAGAAGAAATTAAAGAAGGACGGCAAGACGGTAAAAATCGTTGATTTTCCAGAGTACTATAAGAATTTTTTCGGAGCTTTTATTGGGCATTGTCTTTCTGAGCAGTATTATAATTTCTTGAATGTTCACCCCAAAATTGCTTCGGTGCTTTATGCCGCAGATCGTTTTGAATCTAGTGAAGAGATGAGGGGCTGGCTGAAGAAAGGATACATTGTGATTGCCAACCGTTATGTTTCCGCCAACCAGATTCATCAGGGAGGGAAAATCAAGAATGCAAAAAAAAGAAATGATTTTATAAAATGGTTGGACGAGATGGAATACAAAGTCTTTAAGATTCCGCGACCGGACATCACTCTGTATTTAAGCTTGCCGATAAATATTGTTTTGCAACTCTTGAAAGATCGCGAAAGTAGCAAGATGAAGCGGGCTTATTTGAAAAAGAAAAAAGATGTGCACGAGGCGGATGTGAATTTCTTGAAAAATTCCATCAAAAGCGCGCTCAAATTAGAAAAAGAAGTTCCGAATTTTATAAAAATAAATTGCGCGCCGGAGGGAAAAATTTTATCCCGTGAAATAATACATGAAATGGTTTATGCAAAAGTTAAAAAAATCATCAAAAAATAAAAAATGCGTATCAAAGTTAAAAAATTAAAAGAGGACGCGAAGTTGCCGAAGTATCATCATCCGGGGGATGTGGGGATGGATATGTATGCCATGGAGACAGTCACGATAAATTCAGGTGAGCATTATCGTTTTTGGCATGGTTTTGCTTTGGAATTTCCTTTTGGTTTTGCTGCTGTGGTAAAGGACAAAAGTAGTATTTCCAAGGTTGGGTTGCATACCATGGGCGGAGTTTTCGATGCTGGCTATCGCGGAGAATACAATACGCACTTGGTAAATCTCTCCGATAAACCTTATAATGTAGAAGCGGGAGACAAAGTTTCCCAATTGCTGATTACTCCGGTAGAAATTGTGGAATTAGAAGAAGTGGTGGAGTTGAGTGATTCTGTGCGTGGGGAAGGAGGGTTTGGAAGTACGGGAAAAAAGTAATATGGAAAACGAAATTAAAAATTTAATT
>PMIU01000107.1 GCA_003157195.1 Candidatus Nomurabacteria bacterium | reverse complement strand
AAAAATAATATGACAATAAAAAATAAATTATTTAATTAGAAAACCTTTATGTATTTTGTACTAGGATTAATTTTTATGTTTGGGGCTGGTTATGCTTATTTATATTAAGCCTATAATCATAACTGTCTTTTTAGTAATGTGGGCACTGTAGAAATTTTTGGAGACATAGGTTTGGCAGAAGATCCAGATTATATTTCAACCTCAGCATTAAACGTAATTCAACAAATTGAAGCATTGGATGCCAATTCTAGTATTAAAGGTATTTTACTTGATATTGATTCAGGTGGTGGAAAAACGGAATCTTCAGAAAGCATTATGTTAGCAGTACAAAGGACATCAAAGCCTGTCGTAGCAGTAATTCGAGGAATGGGTACATCTGGAGCGTATATGATTGCAACTGCTGCTGATAGGATATATGCAGAAAAAATGAGCGATGTAGGGAGTATTGGTGTCACGCAAGACTTTTTAGACACTAGTGTAAAAGACAAGAGGGATGGTATTATTTTTTATGACTTTTCTTCTGGTAAGTATAAAGGTACTTTTAAAGAACACAGCACGCTTACCCAAGAGCAAGGTGCAATGATTATGAAAGGAGTAATGGAGGCTAATGATATTTTCATGGAATATGTTTCTAAAAATAGAAATATACCTTTAGAAGAGGTCAAAAAAATTGCCACTGGTGAATCTTGGTTAGGTGAAGAAGCTCTTAAAAAAGAACTTATAGACCAGATTGGCGGGATGACCGAAGCAGGAGCATGGATGCAGGAACAAATTGGTGACAATGTAAGTTACTGTAGTTTAGCAAAGTAGTACAGGTACTTTGGTATAATATAAGTATGAAAACACTAAAAGAATCATGCTTCACACTAAGCACAAAACTATTGAGAAAGGATTTACAGAAAGCTAGAAATAAAGAACTAGTGGAGGAAGAATATCTTAACTTTATACATAATGGTAAACCCTCCGTTCTTTTCTATTCCATAGAGGAAAGTTTTGATGGTAATACCTATCTTGTCATTGATTTTAACGGAGAACCGCAGAGAATCCTTCTATCTAGTCGAGAATTAACCTACGGCACCAGAACTTATTTAACTTGTTGTTGTGGACATAAAACCAATGCCTTATACCTCAAGAATACCCCGGAAAGCACGTTTTTCGCCTGCTTTAGGTGCCATAACCTTCGTTACAAATCTACTACGATCAACAGCAGAAGCGACCATGGCCGAATGCTCTATCAGCAAAGCAAGAGGTTAGAATTGCTTGATATGCGTGAAAGTATTCCAAGACCCCTATATAAATCAAAGTGGACCAAGCGTTTCCAACGTTTCTTGAAACTATGCAGTCAATCGGGGCTATTTAACCAGGTTAAGGATGCTAGAACAACAATGGAAACGATAAAGGCTTTTCAATCTCAATAGTCTTAGACGAATGCAATACTTTTGCGATTCTTTTAGAAGCTGTTCGCGCGGTGGGGGATTTTCTAGTAATCCACAGTTGCTCTGGCTTAATGGACTTTTCATAATATTTTTGCTATATTATAAATGTGCTTGTGGGGCGTCAGCCCTATTCGGCTAATTCATAAGCCGAAGGCAGGCATAACAAAGTTACCACCTTAATCGGTGGTATTTTTGTTTCTAGTTCATATTTAATCTTCCTCCGGGGCACCTTTCATTGTTGTATAAAACTTAGCATCCCGATATTTGTTTGTTGTCCATGCGGGTACGATACTCCAAAAGTGCATCGCTCCACCATCTCCAATTTGTCGCAATATTACTTTGATTTTTCTGCTATCAATAATGGCAATGATACCCCAATATCTTACAGGTTTTGTTTTCTGAATCCTTTTCTTGTGGCTCTTAACTTCAAACTCTTTCAAAGTTTCTTCAAATTCCTGATGGGTAGTGGAAAGCTTAACCAATTTTACAGCAAGGTGCAAAAGTTTGAAACGTAGCATTTGAGAAGGTCTTTCTCTTTCAGATCGTGAACCTTTGAAAATTATATGATTGAAACCTTCGGAATTGAAATATATGTCCTGGTTTAGAGCGGGGGAAAAGGCTTTGTGGACATTATTATAAAAATTTTGCGCGTCTTCTTTTAGCTTTTCGTAATTGGATAAATCTTCCATAAAAATATATTAGCATATTTATACTAATGATTGAAAGGCTGGAATATAGATTGTGGTATCATTTACAAGCTCAAATGCGGTTCTAACATCGTCCAATAGTCCGCGCATCAATGGACTCAAGGAAATTCTAATTGAGAGTGGTTTTTCTATTTTTAAATAGGTGTATAATACGTTTATGAAGAAGATAGCTGTCTCGATTTTCGCAGTGGTTATTTTTTTAGTAATTCCTATAGTTAAGGGTACATTTATATACGCTGCGACAGCGCCAAACCTGGGAACAGCAGGAAATTTTTCGGCATTAGCAAAAACATCGATAGATCTTTCTGGCGGAGGGTCTATGAGTTTGGATAGCAATTTAGGTATTAGCACAGGAGACTCTGGCTCGCTCACCGGAATTTGGAACGCTCTTAATAAATATTTTAGCGATACTCCAGCCCCTAATAATTTGGTTGCTTCAAATGCAATTGCCGATGCTTTAACTGCATATAATAATTTAGCAAGTCAAGCAAGTAGTGGCGTATGGACTTGGAATTTAAGCAGGCATCCACCGCCCGGCGTTTGGGATATTGATGCAGGAGATCCTTATGTAAATGGAATAGTTACTCTTAATGGTGACTACGACGATGTTTGGGTTTTTCGTTTTCCTGGCAATCTTTACTTTATGGGCTCAGTTGTCATGGCTGGCAATGCTCAGCCTTGTCATGTATTTTGGCAAGTTGGCAACATCGCTGGTGTCTTTGTGGCGGGAGAAGTTTCTTATAATAAAACTTTTTGGGGTACCAAAATTGCGTATGCGGCTGACCCTTATAAATTTATTGGAACTCTAATTTCTAATAATGATATTACTTTTTCAGGTGCTGTAGATACCGAGGGTAGACTTATTTCCTTGAATGGTTCTTTGTTGATGCAAGGCAGTGGTCTTAATAATTATATTTCAAATCCGACCTGTGCAAGTGCCCCCGCTCCTATAGTTTTACCACAAGGCGGTGGACCACTAATTGAATGGACACCTAGCGCGGTTGACGCAGTAATAAAAACGGAACCTACTCCTCCAGCATTACCAACTAGTCCCATTGTTATTCCCACCCCCACTCCGATTTCTGTTGTATCTACTGCCATTCCGATTCCCAAATGGCCAAAAACAGGATTTCCAGCAACTTTTTTTAAGGAATTTAATAATTTTTTTAATTTTAAAAATACAACTCAAAACAATTTAAGTGCATCTGCGACAGAAGCAATTACTCCAAGTAATGAATCAGGGCAAATAAATAAGGTTCCGCTAGCTATACGCTTAAAGATTCCAAAAATAAAGGTTGATGCTAATATTGAATCTGTAGGTATTGTATCGGATGAATCAATGGACGTTCCAAAAAACTTTACTGACGTAGCCTGGTTTAATCTCGGTCCGCACCCCGGTCTAAATGGAAGTGCCGTTATCGATGGACACTCTGGCCGGAAAAATAATGCCTCGGCGGTATTCGATAATTTATATAAATTAAATAAAGGAGATAAAATATATACTGAAGATGAAAAAGGAGCAAGCATTGTTTTTTCAGTGCGTGAAGTTAAAAAATATGACTTATCAGCGAGCACTAAAGACGTGTTTGTTTCAAATGACGGAAAATCACATCTTAATTTGATTACTTGCGCGGGAATCTGGAATCCGATTTTAGGAACTCATTCAGAACGATTGGTAATATTTGCAGACAAAGAAATTTAACAGGAACGTTTTCAGTCTTCATTATTTCTTCATGAAGAAAAGTGTTATAATATGAAATATGTTAAACGCACCGGTTCCAACCGACGAAGATAAAAGGATAGAAGCTGTACATCGGTTGGCTATTTTAGACACCAAGCCGGAAGAGCGGTTTGATGTTTTAACAAAAGAAGTGGTGAAAAAATTAAATGTCTCTATGGCCATGGTGACCATTTTAGATACCAATCGTGAATGGTTCAAGTCTTGCGTGGGCTTGGACAAAAAAGAAGGGGATAGGGCGGCTTCGTTTTGCGGGCATGCGCTTTTAGCAAAAAATATTTTTGTGGTTGAAGACACTCTAAAAGATTTCCGCTTTGTGGACAATCCAATGGTTGTCAGTTTTCCGTTTATCAGATTTTACGCGGGGGTGGCTCTTTTTGATTATCAAACGCGCCAGCCGATAGGCGTATTCTGCGTGAAAGACACAAAACCAAAAAAACTCACCATACAAGAGATAGCCATCATCATTGATTTGGCGAATAAAGCGGAAAAAGAACTCAATAAATAGTTTTGCAAAATAAGCCAAAATACACTAAGATAACTGGGTGCCGTTGTAGCTCAGTTGGTAGAGCACGTCATTGGTAACAAATAGCCCTACCCCAAACAACGAAAATATGTATAATGAGTAAAGGTAAAATGATTAAAAAAGGGTTTCTATGACCTAGTTAGGAACTAAAGAGGTCTGCGGTTCATTAAAATTTATGCCGTTGTAGCTCAGTTGGTAGAGCACGTCATTGGTTATCGTATAGCCCATTTGTGAGGAAACTTGCTTATGAATCCCGAATTACGGTTAATATCCTGGAAAGGACAAGACCGTGGCGAAAGTAATTTCGCCCGAACGACTGACAAGGGACGCTAAATCTAAAAGATATGCGTAAGATACAGTCTAGTCCTTCTATAAGCTCATTAGAGCGAAATGGAGGTGTAAACGAATGACGAGGTC
>PMIU01000072.1 GCA_003157195.1 Candidatus Nomurabacteria bacterium | reverse complement strand
TGCCGCGGGGTAATTGATTTAAATTCAACAGGACTCGCTTCGCTCGTCCACGCCCGCCCCGCATAAGCGGGGGCGGGGCGTTGCACGAACCGAAAACCCCCCTGTTATGAAAGTGAAAAAACCTTCACTTTAAAACAAGAGAAGTATATTCTAGATGTATATTGCTATCGTACCCGTAACTTACGCATAAGCCTTTTCAACCTTTGTCCAGCCTGTTTTTCCACTATGAACCTCTAGAAAATCTTTAAAATTTGCCTGCTTAAAAACTTTATCGTTTACATCGTTGCACGCTCGATACATAGAATTATTATCTTTTTCCTCGTTCAAAAATTTTTCCTCCAGTATGTCGCTGTAGTAGGCTTTATTTTTTATGCCATGATCAAACAAATATTCTAAAACATAATGACCATCTGGCTTATCATTTTTTAAAGTAATTTTTATCTTTTTGCCGTTGATGGTAAGAATGCTTGTATCATAATCAAATTCTGGTTCTGTCCGTATAAAAATATCCTTTTTAGGCATGACTTCAAGTTCAATAAATTTATTGATAAGAATTGGGTGAATTTTATCTACAATTTCTTTATACCCTAACATTTGAATTTTATATTTTAATCTAAAATAGGCATAATATCTTTCCGTATCATTTCTAAAAATTGAATGAAGTATAAAATCAATAAGATATTCAAGAAAAGAAATATGAAATTCTTTTTTAGACAAAGCACATCCACGAGCATGTTCTTTTGTTTTAATAGGAGTAAGCAGTTCTCGATATTCTTTCATAGGAATATATATCTGCTGAAGAATTTTGTCATAAGGAAAAGACGAAGAATAACTTTCTATTTTTTCAACGATTGCTCTTTTTTCCCATTTTTTAAAATCAGCACTTACTTGTTGCTTTTTCTCAAAAATATCATTTCTGTCATATTCAATAATTTTATTCATATCAGGTTGTTTTTCTATAAAATTACAGTAATTAAATACGGAATCATAAAAATCGTTGAAAGAGTTTTCTTTGAAAGTTTTAAGAATAGCTTGGTATTTTTGATTTAATTGTTTCCTAACCAAATCCATATCTTACATACTAGCTGATATCTCAAAAAAGGCAATAAAACAAGCCAAATTAAGCTATGGGCGTATAGTTATCAACAGTTCATTGCATTTTCATATAAAATAGGGTATATTAGGTGTGTGCTTGTGGGCGTAAGCCCCTTATCGGCTAAGGATTTCCTAAGCTGAAGGCAAGCACAATAAAGAACACCTCTGAACGAGGCGTTTTTTATTTTATTCTTCTTCTATGCCGTCAGTGTAAAGCTTTTGATTATTGAATTTCTTATGAGGCAAGACACTCCAAAAAGTTAACTTTCCATCACCGATTTTTCTCAAGACAACGACAATTTTTATTTTCTTTTGTTCACCCACTATTGCGTGGAAACCCCAGTATTGAACTCGTGATGTTTTATAGAATCCATCTCTGGCTGGCTTTCCAGTTTTTTCCATCCGATCCCTGTATTCTTGCAAGGTGCCAGACTTATGAATCACTTCCAAAGCTTTCTTAACTAAACTTAATTTTAATAATTGTTCATCTACTGTGCGTGGCAAACGATTAGGCTTATTTATTAAATGGTTGAAGCCATCAGAATTTAAAGTTATATTCGCAGAAAAATACGGACACCATATTTCAGAGTTTTTAGAATATATTTCTTTCGTTTTCTCTATTTTTATTTTAAGTCTTTCTGACTTTTGTTCGTCTGTTTCTTTATCCATGTTTTTAATACACTTCTTGATGATAACATTTTTCACAATAAACTATATCAGATCGATCAGGAGAATAA
Organism: Candidatus Nomurabacteria bacterium; assembly: GCA_003157195.1. Classification (GTDB taxonomy): domain Bacteria; phylum Patescibacteriota; class Minisyncoccia; order Phycocordibacterales; family UBA9973; genus UBA9973. The sequence goes on along the minus strand of PMIU01000072.1, from coordinate 15,938 downwards.
GACGTTTCAAATTCATTGGGGCAAGAACTATTTCCATGAAAATGTTCTACTGTATTTTGGTAGATGTTGTCTTTAGAATCTTTTCCTTCACACATACAATTTCTAGGATAAATTTTGCTTTTATTCCTTTGTGAAATTCTAGAATAATGCCTACAATCAACACAACTACGAGGAACAGGAATATTCATTTGTTTTAAAAATTTAAATTCTGGTTCAATAATTCTATAAGCTCGCCCGCATTTACTACACTCAATAACTTCCTTAATAATTTTCTCTTCTACGTCTTCTATTAAGTCTGAAATATCAGAAAAAGACATAGTTATCTTATATTCATTTGGATTATTATCTTGCCACCAAACGCCAAGTTTTTCTGCCTCTTCTTTGTTGGACGGAAAATGCTCAGCTATCGTTGTTTGGTCATAGGCAAATGGAGAAAACTCAGGTGGAAAAAATTCGCCATATTTATAAACTCTTCCTTTTTGATCTATATATGGATTTTTATTCATGTGCTTAATAATTTTTTCTCTCAATTCAAAATATTCTTCTTTTGAATATTGTTTATTTAGAATACAATATTGCTGTTTAGTAATTCCAACACACCCAAATAAATTGGATGCAGTACGTCCGCAAAACATAGAGTATTCAAATTCACGTCCACCATCCCAGCACTCACAGCAAAATCTTAAATTGGTAGCACCCCATCCGCAGATACAATCTTCATAAAATAATTCAGAATGACATCCTATTAAGCTACAATCCATGCAATCTCGACTTGAAGGCACTTGCGAATATTGAACATATTTAAGATCTTCAGATTCTCGTATTAAGTAGCTATTTTTAACATTTTTAGAATGAGAAATATATTCTCCTGAAACATCCTTGTTTTGTATCCCTTGAATATATTTATTAGGAAATTTAAGCCAGAAATCCTTAGCTCTCTTTCCATTGTCAATAATGCTATTCCAACTATGCAAATTCATATCTCTTAACTTCTCTTCGTATTCTTCTTTGGAATACTGAACATTAAATATGCAATATTTTTTAGAACGTTGATTTACACAACCAAAACAATTTTGGCAATCTTTGCAGTTTTTAGAAAACCACAAAGAAATACAATTATCACATTGTGAAGAAAAATGAGTTTCATAACAATTAGTAAGCCAGAAGGATTCATAACAACGTTCAGATTTTTGAATATGAGAATTATCATAACAGTTACGACTAAAATCAACTCCATTTCCGTAGGCACAGTCTTCTGTAAAGTTTGAATTAAACATTAGATAACAGTTTCTTAAATCAGAAGCGTTGGCTGAATAATCGCTATTTATCATGTTTGTGGAAGCACTTTGATATTTTGGTACTTTTTTAGATAAATCAAATATTTGCTCTAAAAAAGGCTTAGAAAAATCAATGTCAATTCCATAATCTAGCGGATTCCATTTATCCTGACTCCACCAATCTTTATCTTTAATTACAAGGCTAGTTTCTGTGGGATATATTGCTAATATACTTTCCCCAGATAGCATATCTTTTTGCCTGAAAAGTTTTCGCTCATTTCTAAAAACCATTCGTCTTTTCATTCGACATTCTGGACACCAAGTCGGAGGAGGGACTTTTATCTTTTCATAGAAATTAAAATCTTCCATTTCTATTACAAAATCTTTTTTGCAATTCTGACAATTTTTAGTTTCTGGCTCCATAAAGTTATTATATCACTTTCTTAAAAATTATTTATCTGGTTAAATACGAAAAACCCTTTATCTGATTGAAAATAAGGTTCCAATTTGCTACAATTAGGGGCACAGATGTGTGGTAATATATATCTATGTTTAGAGTTAATAAAACGTTAGTATACTTTCTTGTTTTTACATTAATCAGTTCGGCTATTGCTTATTTTATTATTGTGAAATCAAAAGCATATAGTAATACTTATGAAAGTTACTTGGCTCAATAAGTAGTTTTTACAATAAGATTTTATGTCAAAAGGTATTTTCAAATTACGCAATTTATGGGAGCCGGCCGGAGACCAGCCCGTGGCTGTTTCAAAGTTGCTGGAAGGTCTTAATAAGGGAATGAAAAAGCAAACTTTACTCGGAGCCACCGGCACGGGCAAGACTTTTACTATGGCCAATGTCATCGCGCAATATAACAAGCCGACTTTGGTAATAGCGCACAACAAAACTCTCGCCGCCCAACTGGCCCAAGAATTTCGACAATTTTTTCCCGATGCGGCGGTGCATTATTTTGTTTCTTACTACGATTATTATCAGCCGGAAGCTTATATGCCAGCTTCGGACACTTATATTGAAAAGGATGCTTCTATCAACAAAGAAATAGATATGCTCCGCCACGCCAGTACTCAAGCATTGCTTACCAGGCGGGATGTGATTATTGTCGCCTCAGTTTCTTGTATTTACGGTTTGGGTTCTCCGGAGGAGTATGAAAAAGTTAATTTGAAGCTCGAGGTTGGTATGAAATTGGACCGGTTGACTCTGATGAAACGTCTGATTGAAATACATTTTGAACGCACGAATGCGGATTTGAGCCCGGGGCAATTTCGGTCTATTGGCGCGCGAGTGGAATTTATGCCAGTATCGGAGACGGTGATGTATCAGGTGGAATTTGAGAGGTCGGACAAGGACGGTCCTTGGGGAAACTCTCTTAAGGACCGTCCTTTAGGTCCGACCTTAACAAAAATTACCGAAATTGATCCGATTTCTTCGCGAATAATTAAAGAAGAAAAAAACTTATTTATTTTCCCGGCCAAACATTTCATTACCGAAGATAAAAAGAAAAAAATCGCGTTGGTGGAAATAAAGAAGGAATTGAACAAACAACTGAAACTTTTTGAAAAAGAAGGAAAACTTTTAGAAGCCGAGCGCATAAAAAGAAGAACAAACTATGACTTGGCGATGATTCGCGAAGTCGGTTACTGTAACGGCATAGAAAATTATTCTCGGCATTTGTCGGGGAAAAAAGAAGGTGAACCGCCTGAGACTTTACTCTCATATTTTCCTTCGGATTTCCTTACTATAATTGATGAATCTCACGTTACTTTGCCCCAACTCCAAGGCATGTATGCGGGGGATGTTTCGCGCAAAAACACCCTTGTGGAATATGGCTTTCGTCTGCCTTCAGCTAAAGATAACAGACCTTTAAAATACGAAGAATTTCAAAAACGTATCGGCCCTGTTGTTTATACATCTGCTACTCCAAGTGAACAGGAACGCAGCCAAAGCGAACAGATCGTGGAACAAATTATTCGCCCAACGGGGTTGGTAGATCCAGAGACTATAGTTCGTCCAGTTAGCGAAAAAGAAAATTACAAGGGACAAATTCAAGATTTTATTTTAGAAACAGAAAAAACTATCAAAAAAGGTTTTCGTGTTTTGGCGACGACGCTGACAAAAAAAATGGCGGAGGATCTTTCTGTTTATTTAAAGGATAAAAAAATTAAAGCGGAATATTTACACAGTGATATAAAGACAATGGATCGCATAAAGATACTTACACAATTCAGAAAAGGGGAATTTGATGTTTTGGTGGGAGTAAATCTTTTACGAGAAGGACTGGATTTGCCGGAGGTTGCATTGATTGGTATTCTGGACGCCGACAAAGCCGGATTTTTGCGTTCCGAGACATCACTCATACAAACCATTGGGCGTGCAGCCCGTAACAGCGAAGGAAAAGTTATTCTCTATGCGGACATTATGACGGATGCTATGAAATACGCTCTTGGCGAGACAGAACGTCGCAGAAATATTCAAGTAGCTTACAATAAAAAGCACAACATCACTCCGAAAACGATTATGAAAAAGATAAAAGATATTACCGAAGAGATGGAAAGCGAACATGGAAAAGTGGTCAATGCCGAGCTGAATCTGGACTTAGAAGTTTTCAAAAAAGCTTATGCCATAGAATTAAAAAAAGATAAGAGCGTGGTTACCCTCGGCCATAGCCGTACGGGCGAGGCAAAAAAAGATGGAAAGACAGAAGTTAAACTGCATATGTCCGACCAAGAAAGAAATGATTTGGTTTATGAAAAAATAATAAAAATAAAAGAGAAAGAAATGAGCAAAGCAGTAAAAGAACTAGACTTTGAAACTGCGGCAATTTTGAGGGATGAGATTGGAGTTTTGAAATTGCAAATAGAAAAGAAGTAAAAAATGTTATTATATTTATACGAATAAATGTCCGAAACAATATTACAAAAACTCACAAAATATGTTTTTAAGCCAAAATTGCAGAAGTCTGAGAATACAATCGGATACAAGCTATATTTTCGTAATATTCCTGAGCGTTTTGTGAACGGTTTAGTTGAATGGGATTTGACTGAGACTTTCAAAAAGTTTGGGCTTAATGTGGAAGAAGGATTAGATTATTGGACACTTGGACATATTATTAATGGAATTTCCTCGCGATTTGATCGTAATATGCCAGAGTACCAGTCTTGGCTGGGAGGTTATATTATAAAGCTTCCTTTAAAACAAAGTTGGACAGTGGAAAATCATTTTAAGCTTGCAATAGCTGATCAAAATAGTTGGCTTCATACATATGGTGATGTAAGTCCTATGACTACAATTGAAGGCTATAAATTCAAGAAACTTGGTGCTATTACTTCTGGACAGAATTCTGGTATTTTATATCAAGGCGAGTGCGTAACGCACAGCGATGTGGGGAGCGGAAAGAAATCAATAAAATTTGATTTCGAAACGGATGTCATGGCTGACTTATTTAACCTATCAAATCCCAAATTAAAAATAGAGGGGAAAATGCTGCGGTCACAAGCGTCTGACCAATCTTACGAAACTTTAAAGCTACGTGGATATATTGCAATTTTTAATGTCGAAGAAAATGTAAAAGTTGTATTGTATGGTAACGGAGCAATTGTTTCTCAAAAAGATGGAGATATTGATACATTTGAAATTATCAAAGATGATATACTCAAAGCTATGCAGTCTTGTGAGATTGTAAAAGTTTGTAATAAAAAATAATATTTATGCGCACAACCAATGTAATTGAAAAAGCTTTGACCTCCGTGATTAATTTTGTTATTGTTTTTATTATTTCTTTTCCTTTTTTCAAATACTTATCTTTTCTGAACTGGAAAATATCAATTATAATTATTTTCTTTTTATACAATTTATTTTTCTTAATTTTCAACGAAAATAGATGCCTGGGTATGATGGCGGTTGGAACTATATGGGACAAAAAGGTTAGTTTCCCAAAGGAGTTACTTTTCATATTTATATATACATTAAGTTTCTCCACTCTTTTTTTCTGGATCTGGTTTCCGTTTGATATTTTTCTAATAAATATATTATTTCTACAATTGCCGACCATTTTAATGACAGGTACTACATTTCATGGATATCTGAGCGGAAATAAATGCTCAATGATTGAATCAAAAACATGATATGATAAATCAGATCTTTTCTGCTATACTATCCTCAGTTGAATATTGATACACACCCCCTACGAGCGTAGCGGGGTGTCAAGTGCGTTATTAAGATAAAAAACACATGAAATTAGATAAAAACATAGACCCACGCCTAGGCGGGGTAAATAAAATAACAATAAAAGGGGCACGAACACACAATCTAAAGGATGTTGATGTGGAAATGCCGCGCAATAAAATGGTGGTCATTACTGGTGTTTCCGGCTCCGGCAAGAGTTCGCTTGCTTTCGATACCATTTTTGCCGAAGGGCAGAGGCGTTACGTAGAGTCTTTGTCTTCTTACGCGCGACAGTTTTTAAATCAGATGCCCAAGCCAGATGTAGATGAAATTACCGGTCTTTCACCAGCAATTTCCATTGACCAAAAATCCCGCTCCAACAATCCGCGTTCCACAGTGGCGACAATTACAGAGATTTATGATTATCTGCGGGTGATGTACGCGCGCATAGGGCATCCACACTGTCCTTTGTGCGGAGAAGAAATTAAAAAACTTTCCAATGAAGAAATTTTGAATTTTGTTTTGGAAAAAGTAAAACAATTTAAAACCCCCTCATTGGTGAAGGAGGGGGCAGGGGGTGGTAATTCTAAAAAGAACCACCTCGCCCTAAAGGGCACTCCTCCTCAGAAAGGAGGAGAGGGAAAAAGAAAAGTCATGGGCGTGGAATGGGACAATACTGAAATCAGTATTTTTTCTCCGGTGGTGCGGGGACGCAAGGGAGAATATTATCAGTTACTCTATGATTTGCTCGGCAAAGGTTTCGCCGAAATTCGTCTGGATGGTGTGATGAAAAAATTGCGCGAGCAAATTACCCTTTCAAAAAACAAAGCCCACAATATCGATGTCTTGGTGGATCATTTTGCCGTTCATGAATTTTCCGACAACAAAGACGGCAGCCGCATGCGTTTGTCCGAGGCGATTGAACGAGCACTTATTGAATCCGATGGATTGGTAGTCATTAAAATCAGTAATGAAGAATTTATTATGTCGGCCAAGTTCGCTTGCAAGAACGATGGTTTTTCTTTTCCGGAAGTCGAGCCTAGATTGTTTTCTTTCAACTCTCCCTATGGCGCCTGTCCGGTCTGCAATGGGCTCGGCTCAAAATATTTTATGGGTGATGAACCCTGCGACGCTTGTCACGGTGCGCGACTGCGCCCCGAAGCCTTGAATGTGTTTTTGGAAGCATCCCATAAAAAAATAAATATTTTGGATTTATCTTCTCTTTCTATCAAAGACGCGCACGATTTTTTCAAAAATTTAAAACTTTCCGAACAAGAGAAAGAAATATCTGTGCCCATTGTTAAAGAAATAGAAGCCCGTTTGCAATTTATGCTGGATGTTGGCTTGGACTATTTACAGCTTTCCCGCAAGGCAAACACCCTATCCGGTGGGGAAGCGCAACGCATTCGCTTGGCTTCTCAGCTCGGTTCCAGACTTGTCGGAGCATTGTATGTGCTCGATGAGCCGACAATTGGTCTTCATCAGCGAGACAATGATCGTCTTATAAAAACCTTGCAAAATCTGCGTGATTTGGGGAATACAATTATCATTGTGGAGCACGACGAAGATACTATTTATGCTTCGGATTACATAGTGGATATCGGCCCCAAGGCTGGAGTACACGGTGGAGAAGTAATTGTCTCCGGTTATTTGGAAGATTTATTAACGGCGAACCCCGAAGGAAAGCAAGAAAAAAATTCAGCTTCCTACGGGGCAGGAAAGAATACTAAGTCTAGGACACTTGGTTATTTAAGGGGTGAGCTAAAAATAGAAGTTCCAAAAAAGCGACGCGAGGCTAAGGGAGTTTTGCGGGTGACCGGCGGAAAAGTTTTTAATATAAATAATATGAATGTGGAAGTGCCACTCGGGGTGATGACTTCCATCACCGGCGTGTCTGGCTCCGGCAAAAGTTCTTTCATGTACGAAATTCTCTATAAAAATCTCCAAGGGCGCCTGGAACGTAAATATCGCACCGCGCAAGTTTTTAATTGTTCGTCTTTTTCTGGCACCGAATACATTTCTCGGGTAATTTTGATTGACCAAAGTCCCATTGGCCGTACACCGCGCTCAAATATTGTCACTTACACTGGTGCTTTTACTCACATTCGCGATCTTTTTGCGACGACCGAAGAAGCTCGCTTGCGCGGCTGGAAATCTAATCGTTTTTCTTTCAATGTGAAGGGCGGGCGCTGCGAAGCTTGCGAGGGCAACGGAGAGATTGCTGTGGAGATGCATTTTTTGCCGACGGTTTACGTCACTTGTGATGTGTGCGGGGGAAAACGTTTTGACAAAGAAACTCTGACAGTGAAATTAAACTTAGGAGAGAAATCCCGACGCCCCTCGGGGTCGGGATCCCGACCGCAAGCGTCGGGAAAGAATATTTATGAAGTTCTGCATATGACCGTGGAAGAAGGCCTGATTTTCTTTAAAGACATTCCGGCTATTTCCGACAGGTTGCAAACACTCTCTGATGTGGGTTTGGGTTATGTGGAACTAGGACAATCGGCCACAACTCTCTCCGGCGGGGAAGCGCAACGAGTAAANNCTGCACTACGATGACGTGCATAAACTGCTTGAAGTTTTAAATAAACTTGTGTCTCACGGCAACACCGTCGTGCTGATAGAACACAATCTGGACATTGTAAAAAGTTCTGATTATATAATAGATATAGGGCCGGAAGGGGGAGTAAACGGCGGAAACATTGTCGCCAAAGGCACGCCAGAGGAAATTGCCAATAATAGTAAATCGTACACAGGTAAATATCTAAAAAGAGTTTTAAAAAAATGAAGCAAGAATTTATTAAAAAATCAAGACTTCCGGATAGTCCTGGCGTGTATTTTTTCAAGAAAGGAAATGATATTTTATATATCGGCAAGGCTACCTCACTGCGCGACCGCACAAAAAGTTATTTTGCCAAAGACCCCGAAGGAAAGAGTACTTCCTACGGGGCAGGCTTAATTGAAACAAGAGGACCCCTTATAGTAAAAATGGTTCAAATGGCAAACAAATTGGAATGGCAAGAGACCGACAGTGTCTTAGAGGCTCTAATTTTAGAGGCAAACCTGATTAAAAAACATCAGCCTTATTACAATACCAAAGAAAAAGATGATAAAAGTTTTAATTATGTTTGTATTACTGGGGATAAGTTACCGAAAGTAGTTGTTGTGCGGGAAAAGGAATTAGATGCAAAACATTCAGGGTTTAACAAAATATACGGACCATATACCAGCGGACCTCAGCTTCGCGAAGCGATGAAAATTATTCGCCGAATTTTTCCGTTTTTGGATGATAAAAGCAAGAATTATCTTGAATTTTACAGGCAAATAAACTTAGTGCCAGATTTGGAAGACCTGTCTGCGCAGGCAGGTCGAAAATTATATATGCAGAATATCCGGAACATAAAATTATTTTTTGGAGGTTCACCCCGCCGCGGCGGGGCAAGAAAGCAGATTTTGAAAAATCTGAAAAAAGAAATGAAAGATTACGCGAAAAATCGCGAGTTTGAAAAAGCGGGAGAAATCAAAAGACAAATTTTTGCATTGCAACATATAAATGATGTGGCGTTACTGAAACAGGAAAATTTTTCTCGCTCCTCCCTTCTCCGAGTACAGAGTGGGTCCCACACGAATAAAAATTTTCCTGTTTCAGTCGCCAGAATAGAAGCATACGACATTGCCCATATGGGCGGGAAAAATATGGTTGGAGTGATGACGGTGATAGAGAATGGCGAAGTGGCAAAAAATGAATATAAAAAGTTCAAAATCAGAACGCAAAATAATGCCAATGACACTGGGGCGCTCACAGAAGTGCTGGAAAGGCGCTTAGCGCACCAGGAATGGTTGTATCCGTCGCTCATTGTGGTGGACGGCGGGGTGGCGCAGCTGCATGTGGGGATGTCTGTCTTGAAAAAACTTGGTCTAAAAATTCCAGTGGTGGCTGTATTAAAAGACGAACACCATAAACCCAAAGATATTCTCTTCTCCCCAAGGTCGGACAAGGACGGTCCTTGGGGAAACTCTCTTAATGACCGTTCTTTGGGTCTGACCTTAATTAAAAAATATAAAAGAGAAATCTTGCTATCAAACAGCGAAGCACACCGATTTGCCATCGCATATCATAAAAATCTGCGAAATAGAAATTTCTTGATTTAACTCAATAAAGGTATATTATATAAAGATGAATGCTGAAACTAAGGTTTGTCAAAACTGTAAGAATGATTTCGTAATAGAACCGGAAGATTTTAACTTTTACGAAAAAATCAAAGTCCCTCCGCCGACTTTTTGCCCAGTTTGTCGAGCAGAGAGGAGATTTGTTTTTAGAAATGAACGCAAACTTTTCCGTGTGATAGATGATTTTACAGGAAAGGAAATTTTATCTACTTTTCCAAAAGAAAGTGGCAAAAAAATCATTACTCGGGAAGAATGGAATGGAGATAGTTGGGAAGCAATGGACTATGGCGCAGATTATGATTTTTCAAGGAATTTTTTCGAACAATTGATGGAGCTTAATCTAAAAGTACCCATTTATGGTTTTAATGTTTCGAGAATGATCAATAGCCCGTACTCTTTCAATGCTCAAGGTATGAAAAATAGTTACCTCATTGTTAATTCGAGTTTTTCTGAAAATTGCATGTATGGGAATGCAATCAATCATTCCAAAGATTGCGTGGATAATTCTCACGTAACTCAATCTGAGCGTTGTTATGAGTCTTTTTGGTTGAATAACTGTTATCAATGTTATTTTACGACTAGATCCATGGAATCTCGTAACTTATATTTTTGCAGAGGTTGTGTGGGTTGTAATGATTGTTTTGGTTGTGTAAATCTAAGACAGTCCTCATACTGTATTTTTAATAAGCAATATTCTAAAGAAGACTATTTTAATGAGATAAATAAAATGCACTTAAATATCTTTAGTGGGGTTGAGGAGGCTAAACAAAAATCTAGAGCATTTTGGGATACGCAACCATCAAAATATCATCAAGGTTTAAAGAATTTAAATTGTACTGGTATGTATGTGACAGATTCCAAAAACGTGAATGATAGTTATTTAGTCAGAGGGTGCGAAGATATGCGTTTTTGCCAATATATAGAAGAACCACCTACTAGTAAAGACAATTATGATGTGTCGGTTTGGGGACAAAACACCGAGCTTTGTTATGAAACAATGGAGTGTGGTGAAAATGCTTATAACAATAAATTTTCTATAAACTGTTGGCCTTCTTGCAGAGACAATGAATATTGCATGTATAATTTTAGTTCGGCAGATTGTTTTGGTTGTGTTGGTCTAAAGAAAAAACAATATTGTGTTTTAAATAAGCAATACACCAAGGAGGAATATAAATTAATTGTAGAAAAAATTAAAAAACATATGGATGAAATGCCTTATATGGATAAACAAAGTCTCATATATAAATATGGAGAATTTTTTCCAATAGAATTTTCACCTTTTGGTTACAATAATACTATTGCAATAGAGCATTTTACAATTACGAAAGAGGAAGCAGAAAAAAAGGGTTATGGATGGGTTGAAACTCCTCGTGGAGAATATAAAATAACTAAAAAAGCCTCGGAACTTCCAGATTCAATAAACGATATTACTGATCAAATTTTAAAAGAAGTTATTGAATGTGAAAAATGCAAAAAGGCTTATCGGATTTTAGAAAATGAATTAATTTTTTTACGTAACGAAAAAATTCCTATTCCTAGAATGTGTAATGAATGTAGGCATGAACGCAGAATAAGCGATAGACTCAAATTGTTTTTATATGAAAGACCGTGTATGTGTGCCGGCGAGAGCGATGAAACTAAAAAATATAAAAACACCGCAAAACATTTCCATGGAGATAAACCATGTAACGAAATAGTTAAAACAGGTTATGCTCCAGATAGTCCAGATATTGTTTATTGTGAGAAATGTTATCAACAAGAAGTATACTAGTCCTCATTTCAGCCATGGCGTAAATATGTAAATTAGTAAAAAAATGAACCAAGAAACAAAAAATTGCCAGAATTGTAAAAAGGACTTCACCATAGAGCCCGAAGATTTTAACTTTTACGAAAAAATCAAAGTCCCTCCGCCGACTTTTTGCCCGGAATGCAGAATGATTAGAAGAATGATATGGCGAAATATGAGAGCATTATATAGAAGAGAATGCGGATTATGCAAGAAATCCTTATCAGTATGTATTCTGATAGCATTCCTGTTTATTGCAATAATTGCTGGTATGGAGATAAATGGGATCCATTATCTTATGGAAAAAAATATGACTTCTCTAAGTCATTTTTTATTCAATTAAAAGAATTATTTAAAACTGTTCCAAGATTATATAGTTTTGCTTATGGTAATTTGATTAATTCCGATTTTATTAATTTTGGCACAGAGAATAAAAATGTCTATTTATCCTATTCAGTAGTTGATTGTGAAGACGTTATGTATTCTGAAAATATTGATAATTCAAAGAATAGTTTTGATAATTTTAGTGTTACAAAAATAGATGGGTGTTCATTTAATGTAGATTGTGAAGGAAATTACAATACTCATTATGCTATTCAATCTAATAATTGCATTGATTCTTATTTCGTTTTTGATTGCATGAATTGCCAGAATTGCTGTTTAAGCTATAACTTGAGAAATCAGAAATAAATATTTAGAATTTAAAAATTATCTAAAGAGGAATATGAAGGTGAAATCAAAAAACTTAAATTAGAAACATATTCTGAATTAGAAAAAACAAAAGAAGAATTTAATGATCTTATTAAGAAAAATGCCATACATCGGTATGCCTTAATTTTTGCTTCACAAAATGCAACAGGAGATTATATTCACCACTCAAAAAATATAAGAAATTCTTTTGATATTAGCAATAATTCAGAGAATGTAGTTTATAGTGTAAGAATACATGGTGGCAGAGATTATTATGATGTTCAAGGCGCCAACAAAGCCGAATTATGTTATGAATCAATAGCTCCAAGCTTAAATAGCTATAAAAATTTCTTTTGTTATCTGACTAATTTTGGTTGCCGTGAATGCGAATACTCTTTTATTCTTAAGGGTTGTTCAAATTGTTTTGGTTGTTTGGGTCTTGCTAATGCTGAATTTTGTATTTTTAATAGGCAATATGCGAAGGAAGAATATTTTCCATTAATTGAAAAGATAAAACAACATATGACAAATATGCCATATATAGACGAAAAAGGAAGAACATATAAATATGGTGAATTTTTTCCTTATGATATGTGTCCTTTTGGATATAATGAAACTAATGCCCATGACTTCTTTAATTTAAAAAAGGAAGAAGCGATTAAAATGGGTTATATTTGGAAAGATCGTGAAAAAAGGGACTATAAAATAACAAAAAATTCATACGATTTACCAGATAATATTTTTGATATTTCTAAGGATATTCTAAATGAAGTTATTTCTTGTCCAAATAATGGCAATCAAGATTTTCAATGCTCTAGCGCCTATCGCATAATGCCGGATGAGCTCCAATTCTACCAACAAAAAAAATTACCACTTCCTAAATACTGTCCTAATTGTAGACATTACCAAAGATTAAAATATCACAACCCTTTTAAACTATGGTATCGCAAATGTATGAATAAGGGATGTACTAATGAATTTGAGACAAGCTATGCGCCAGACAGATCAGAAATTATCTATTGCGAGAAATGTTATCAACAGGAAGTGTATTAGATTAATTAATAAAATGCTACAAACTCTGCCATGGCAGAGTTTGTAGCATTTTTAAGGATAGAGATTAATTATTCTCCACTTGAAAAGGAATTGTATTTTCTCCGGTATTCCCTGTAATATCGGTTCCTATAACTTTTATCAGATTATTATCGGAAATATTGGCAACATCGCTTGGAACAAATGATACCGCGAATGGATATGATTTTAATGACGTTAAGTAAGTATCATTTATAAACACATCTATTTTTTTAATGGGGCTTTGGCTTTTAGGATTGATAGTGATTGTTATATTCTGGTCTTTCTTGTATACAGCATTATCTATGCCAGTTATTTCAAAACTTGGCTTTGAAGTAATCGTATGAATGTTGTCATAAGCGGTTGGTTTATCGTTCTCGGTAACTATTTTATATTTTGATTTATTATTTTCCCACCAATTTTGGACCCCATATTCCCAGTTTGTAAATTGAGAATCGCTTGTCGGGTCAGCAGGGCGAGGCCCTAGTGGATTATCTTTATTTATCCAATACAAAATGCTATGAACATTTGTTATAGATGTTTCTTTGCGAGTGCTAGCAGGCGTGTACTCCGTAGCCAATCCTCCTCCTACGCTGTCAGTGACAAAAGTGTCGCCTCCTTGCCAGAACCCGCGCAAAATTGCTGGTATTGATTGATCAATTGGATCCGGCTTGTCAAATGACTCTATCGGCAAATTTGCGAGTGCCGCTGTCATGACATCATTCCAAATAGGACCGGCAAGCGCCGCGCCGCCTTTTTTCATCGGAGTATTATCGTTATTGCCGACCCAAACGCCGACTGCCACTGATGGCGTATATCCTATAGTCCAAGCGTCTCTGTTGTCGTTAGTCGTACCCGTTTTTACGGCAACTTCATGTCCAGGGATAACAAGCGCGGAATTTGCTCCGAATGTCGGCGTTCTGGCTTTATTGTCCGAAAGTATGTCATCTAATATTCTCGGGATATTCGGATCAAGAACTTGATAAGATTTATTTTGGTAGCTTTCAAGCACATTGCCAGAGCTGTCTTCCACCGAAAGAATTCCTTGATAAGGATTTCTTATTCCGTCATTTGCAAAGACGCTATAGACGGAAGTCATATCAAGCAAAGTTGTTTCTCCGCCGCCGATAACAAGCGATAATCCATAGCGGGTCGGATCGTTCAGCGTGCTAATGCCCAAATCATGAGCCATTTTTAGAGCATCAGGGACGCCGACTAGATACAAAAGTTTTACAGCTACTATATTGATTGATTGAGCAAGCGCATCTTTAAGAGCCATCGGACCGCGATAATTATTATCATAATCATCCGGCATGTAGCAGTTGGCATTCTCGTGTCCCGGTAGCGGTTTGCCTGTCGGACTGCACGATGCGTTGAATTCCGTTTTCACGTCGAATAATACGGTATCAGCGGTGTACCCTTTTTTAAACGCTTCGGCATATACTATGGGCTTAAACGACGAACCCGGCTGGCGGGATGCTGTTGCAACGTTGAAATTGCCGTCAATCGTCTTGTCGAAATAATCGCGCGATCCGACCATTGAAAGTATCTGGCCGGTTTTAGGATCAATTACCACAACTGCGGCATTCTTGCCATTCCAATTTTTTTCATTGTCTTTGGCGTGCAATAGGGCTGATGCTTCGGCTTTCTGTTCTAAACCATAATCCAGCGTTGTAATTACTTTTAGTCCGCCATTATCAAGCATATCTTCGCCGTACTTGTCTTCCAAATATTGTTTTATGAAAAAAACAAAATGCGGAGCCGCTATATGCATCGGCTGAGCCGGAAGAAATGCGACTTTCTCGGCGACAGCATTATTATAATCATCCTTATTTATGAATTTCAAATCTAGCATTCTTTTCAATACCAAATTCTTGCGCTCATCCAGCTTGTCTTTATTTTTGCCGTATGGCGAATAGTACGTAGGCCCATTGGGAATGGCAGCCAGATATGCCGACTCAGCTAAAGTCAGATTATAAGGTTCTTTGCCGAAGAAGGCCTTTGACGCTTCTTCAATGCCGTAAATATTGCCGCCATACGGAGCTTCGTTCAAATAAAGAGCCAATATGTCTTCCTTGCTCATGACCTGCTCGAGCTTTATGGCCAGAATCCACTCTTTTATTTTTCTAGTTAAAGTGACATCTGCCGTCAATAGAGTATTTTTGATCAATTGCTGGGTTATTGTCGAACCGCCGGTTACTTTTTTGCCTGTGAGTTTCGCCCAAATAGTTCCGCGAATTATGGAAGTCAAGCGAATGCCATTGTGCTGGTAAAATTCAGAGTCCTCAATGGCAACTGTGGCATTCTTTATATTAACCCCCATATCTTCATAGGGAATGACAGTTCTTTTGATTCCTTGATGGACGTCATAAAGCAAGATCGTGCCGGTGCGATCGTATATTTTGGTTGAACTTTCTATTTTGCGCTCGGTAAATGATTTGAAATCCGGAAGCTGGAGCGTGCTGATCCAGATGATAACAGCGCCTGTAAACAACAGCCCCACCCCGATAATTCCAAAAATCCAATTTCTTATCAAATGCTTCTTAATCTTCATATATGTGTATAATAACATACTATATTCTATAAAAATGGCAAATGTGGTAAAGTAATGAAATGGAAAAAGATAATCAAAATGAACTATTAACTCGCGGAGTTTCTGCTATTTATCCGTCAAAAGAATTTTTGGCTTCAAAAATAGCCAAGGGCGAGAAGCTTGCCATATACCTAGGCATTGATCCGACTGGCCCGACGCTTCATCTCGGGCATGC
>PMIU01000078.1 GCA_003157195.1 Candidatus Nomurabacteria bacterium | reverse complement strand
GGATATCTTAGTGGTGAATAAAATTTCATAAAATATTATAATTTATTTGTATCAATACTATTCAAAAGATTAACTTCAGATTCAAGTATAAATTCGACTATAGGAATTAAATTCTCACATAAAGTTTTTGAATCCTTTACAAGTCCAGAAATATTATAATTGTGTATTATTTGATGAGGCGTTTCTAAGTCAAAATTTTTAAATGTTTGTTTCTTGCCTGTATTAATGATTAGCTCTTCAAAAAGTTCTTTTAATCTCGTAAAATTAGTCCATTTCAATTTTTTACCTGTTTTTGAATTCTTAAAAGCATCATCAAAATATGAATAATCTCTTAGGGCTTTGTTGTTAAACTTTGTTTCTTCAACTACATATTTTAAACAACACTCAAACACAACTCTAGACATAGCTATTTTAGAATTTGTGAAATTTAATTCATCTAACCCATAACATTCATCTATAACTTTTTTAAGAGGGCCTGGAATTGTTCTATTGTACTGAGGTTTTTTTTGAGATTTATTTCTATGATTATAAGTACCAGAGATTTTTGTAGTAGCATTTTGAGGAGTAATCACAGCTCCTGTTGGTGTAACAACAGCCTTTACAGCTCCTTGCGAGAGTGATAATGCAGATAATCCAATTGCTTTAAATAATTCATCTTTTTTCTCATCAACATCTCTGTATGTTGATGACGGATTTGTGTTTAGATATCCTATTATTGACTTAATATATTTTGTAAATTTTACCTTGTCGACGATTTCAATTACATATTCAGGTTTATTTTTGAAACGATAACCACAAGCATTGGCATATTTAAATAATCTTTCAAAGATAGTCGTTTTTCCTCCTGTTCCTCCTCTACCCTTTCTTAGAAGTTTTTTTAAATCATCTCCACCGATTTTAACTGCTTCATAATAAAAACTAGCCAGTCTAATTAAATCTATGGGTTTACTGTCAATTTCTTCCATAGATTCTATTGAAGAACCAGATTTGAATTGCCTAAAAACTTCAATTGCTTTTGCTATTCTATCCCATTCACGAAACATACTATTTGTATGTTCTTCCATGATTCTATTCTCTATGTCTTCCTTTTTTGTGTATATTACAACAGGAAGATCCTTAAAATTATAAACAGGAAGATTTATTCCATATTTTTTAGGATTCAATAACGCTTTTACTGCTGCACATCTTCTGTTTCCATCTTTTACTATATTTTTATTCCCATCTTTTAACACTAACAGTGGTTTATCTATATAAAACTCTTTTGTTGTTGATAATCTGTCAGCTAATGAAAGAGCAGATTCATTAAATAATAGATATTCAATAAGATCGTCCTCCTTATTACTGCCAGTATATAATTCGCCAAATCTGGGATTATCAATATCTAAAATTAAATCACTCACCTTTTTATATATTATTTGTTTTTTCATATATTTGTATATAGCTAAAACTACAAAAAGTATAACACTTTTGGTCTCGTTTTAACAGAGATTTTGGCAACAAAAAAACTAGCAAGGAGGGACTTAGTCCTTACTAGTTAAGTTGTTCTAAATATGATCACTGGGTACTTTTTTGAGCCGTTTAAACCCGTAATCCACTCCTGTTTTAAGTGGAGGAGGTAGTTCTATCGTAAACTCAAAAGGAATCTGTTTAAAGGCTATATTATTATCTAAAGAATGTCGTGTTGTGTTCGTAGAGTGCCAATACTTAATGACATACAAGAAATATAACAGAAATTATTCGTATCGCAAAGCTTCTATCGGGTCCATTTTGGCCGCCGAGCGAGCTGGAAAAACTCCAAAGGAAATTCCTATTACTGCCGAGACACCAAAACCAATTGCAATTGCGTAAAATGGCACGGAGAAAGTCCACGCCAGGTGCGCCGACGTGGCGATAACCGAAACAACCCAGCCGAGAAACGAACCTCCGGCTATGCCAATTATGCCTCCGAGAATCGTGACAACAATAGACTCAATCAGAAACTCATTTAAAATATCCGACTCACGCGCGCCTAGAGCTTTTTTTAATCCGATTTCCGCCGTTCGTTCCGTCACCACCACATACATAATGTTCATAATGCCGACACCACCGACGATAAGCGAAATGGTGGCAATGGCGATGAGCAAATAGGTGATGCCGTTAAAAATTGTATTGAAAGTGTCCAATGCTTGGGCTTGCGACTGTACTTTAAAATCATCTTTGTTTGGGTCGGTAATGTTGTGATTGCGGCGCATCAATGTTTGAATTTCGGAAATGGTGGAATCACTTTGGTTTATATCCTGCAATTGCACAATTCCCACAGTAATATAATCAATGCCGAGAAGTTTTTTCTGCGCGGTCGTGAGTGGTATGTAAATAAGGTCGTCGCCACCACCGAGTGCGCCTTGCGCGGTGTAAACGCCGATGACTTGAAAATTCAAAGTGCCGACGCGAAGCAACTTCCCTATCGGGTCATCTTGGGCAAATAAATCTTTGGCTACATTTGCCCCGAGGACAACCACTTGCGCCCCACCAGTGTCTTCGGCTTGAGTATAAAATCTTCCTTCCGACAAAGTATTTTTATCTATGTTAAATCTTTCCGCCGATGCGCCGTAATAAATCACACTTTTATTATTACCCCGATAACTCACAGGAGCCAATCCAGTGACGATGCCGTAATTGTCCACGACATTGCCAAGTTTTTTTATTTCATCCAAATCTCTTTGTTTAAAACTGGAAATAACCACACCGGAAAATGAACCACCTGGACCACTTGTATTTGCCGCCAAATTTTTTGTAGTGGGCGGAACACGGGTTTCAATAAATAATGTATTCGTGCCATAAGTGCCAAGCTCTGCGTCAATCAGAGAACGAAAACCGGCGCCAGCTGACAAAACCAAAATAACCGTGCCAATGCCGATGACAATCCCAAGCATAGTCAAAAGCGTCCGTCCCGGATTTGCGAGTAAAGCTTTGATTGATTGTTTAAATGCTTTTATCATTTTATTCGTATCTTAATGCATCAATCGGATTTAATCTGGAAGCTTTGAAGGATGGATACAAACCGAAAACGACACCAGTTAATGCCGACACGCCGACGGCTAATACAATGGATGTTATGGAAATAACAAAATCCCAATCAAAGCCGAGCTTCTTCATCAGTACTGACATCAAATATGATGTCAGTACTCCAACGAGAATGCCAATGGCTCCGCCGATCAAAGTCAACGTTCCCGCTTCCAACAAAAATTGTCGCATAATCATCGCATTGGTTGCGCCGACGGCTTTGCGCAAACCTATCTCGCGTGTTCTTTCCGCCACGGTGGCGAGCATGATATTCAGAATCCCGATGCCACCGACAATCAAGGAAATGGCCGCCATAGATGTGAGAAAAAGACTGAGCGCAGAAGTGATGGTCGTAAGTAAATCCACAGCCGTGGCTTGGTTACGCACCGTGAAATCAATATCTTTGTCGGTCAAAATATGATGTCTTTGCTTTAAAACATTTGTGATGTCCGTGATGGTGCGATCAATGTTGTCCGCAGAATCAACTTTCACATTGATGGCTTGCAGATAGTGAATGCCAAGCAATTGTTCTTCACCAAGATTAAGAGGCAAAATTATTTGGTCATCCTGGTCTTGGAAAAATGCCGTTCCGCGAGGAGTGATGACTCCGTCAACGCGAAGCGGTATGCCTCCGGCTGTGGTTTGTGAAGCATTGCGAACTTTTATTACCTGCCCTATCGGGTCTACGCCGGTGCCGTCAAAAAGCTCACTGGCCACCGTGGAACCCAAGACTACGACATTGGCCGAACCATCCGCATCCGGCTGGTTCATAAATTGCCCTTCTTGCATTGTAAAATTCACGACATTCGGATAACCGGAATCAGTACCGACGAAATTTGTATCCACACTTTTATTTTCCCAAGTCACCGTCGCGCTACCGCGAACCACCGCACTGACGGCTGCCGCGTGGGGTACCTGTGTCGGAGAACGCAAAGCATCCGCGTCGGAATTCACCAGACTGGTAATAACCACACCAAAAGCCTGAACCGGTGGACCATTCGGATCGCTCTTCCCGGGTTGAATGCTTAATAAATTAGAACCTAGCTTATTAACTTGTCCTAAAACCAGAGACTGCGCTCCGGCACCAAGAGAAATAATCACAATTACTCCGGCCACGCCGATGACAATGCCAAGCATAGTCAAAAATGACCGTCCCTTTCGAGAAAGCAAACTGCGTATGGTCATTTTGATGGTGGATATAAAATTCATTTCAAAAAAGAAAATTACTTCTTCAGTTCTTTGTCAGGGCTGGCGATAGTACGATTTTTTACAAGTTCGTCGTCTATAATCATGCCGTCTTTGATGTGGATTATTCTCTTGGCGTGGTTGGCTGTGTCCATCTCGTGCGTGACCAGAATAATCGTATGGCCTTTGTCGTTTAATTTCTGCAGAATTTCCAGCACGGCATTGCCGGATTTGGAATCCAGGTTTCCTGTCGGCTCATCAGCGAAAATTACCGCCGGGTCGCAGACTAGCGCACGAGCTATGGCCACTCTTTGCTTTTCTCCGCCGGAAATTTGGTTGGTGAAAAAGTCTAGGCGATGAGAAAGACCGACATCCGCCAGCGCTTTCTTGGCCAAATCATCGTGATTTTTTTTATTGCTATAAATGAGTGGAAGCTTTACGTTGTCCAAGACGGTGGTGCGCGCGAGCAAGTTGAAAGATTGGAAAACGAAACCGATGCGTTCGTTTCGAAGCTTGGCCAGATAATCTTTATCAAAATCTTTCGTATCTTTGCCTTCGAATTCATAGACTCCGGAAGTCGAACTGTCCAGAAAACTTAAAATGTGCATCAAGGTGGATTTCCCGGAGCCGGATGGGCCCATAATGGCCACGAACTCTCCTTGCTCCATACTGAAATTTATTCCATGAAGAACCGAGGTTAAGACGCCCTCGTTGGTGTAATCTTTTGTTAAATTCTCCACTTTGATTATAGGCATATTCTACTTTATGTAAGTCACTATCTCTTGTCCGGCGGACAATCCCGAAGTTATTTCGGTGAGTCCACCGTCCCCTTCGAGTCCGGTCGTCACCGAAACCTCATGGTAATTTTTATTTTTAGAATTATCAATAATGTTGACATAGGTTTTACCGTCCTTGTTTATGACAGCTGATGATTGCACCGCCAAGACGCCCTTCATCTGCGCCACCATGATGGTCATATTGTCTGTCATCCCCGGCTTCACACCCGGAATTTTTTCCAAACTGCCGGTGACTTTATAATTAACCACTCCGGAAACAATTGTGGAAGCTGGGTTTACAGTCAATACTGAAGTCGTAAAGTGTTGATCCGGACCAAGCGCATCAAAAGTGTTATCAATGGACTGACCGACGGCAACAGACGCGATATCCGATTCACTAACCAAAGCTTCCGCATGCAAATCTGTAACATTTAAAAGTTTCATTACTTCCTTGGAAGCTACCGCTTGTTCGCCTACTTTTATATCAACTTGAGTAATCGTTCCGTTTGTCGGAGCGCGAAGAATAGTATTGTTTAAAATTGCTTGCGCGGAATGCAAAGCGCCTTCGGCTGACAGCATTTGAGCTTTGGCAATATCAACATCTTCCGGACGCGGCGGAGCCTGCTTGAGCGCCAAAGATGCCTGCGCCTGATCGAGCGCCGACTGCGCGCTTTTTATCGCCTGATTGTCGTTGGTGATAGTCGCGTAAGCTGTATCTACGGAAGTTTTAGCAGAAATGACGGCATTTTGATCCGCCGTTAAAACAGCCTGACTTCCGCCAGAAATTTGGGTGTAAGTAGTTAAAATACTTGATAAATCATTTAAATAATTTCTAATAGTAGAAATATAAGATACAGAATTAGTCACAGCTTGATCGAGATTACTTTCGTTTAATGAAGTAGTGTCATTTTGCCAGCTTGTTAAAGTTGAATTTACATTTACCCGATCAGTGTTTACATTACTAACCAATTGACTACTTGTCTGCGCTGTTCCGGAGATACTGAACTGCGGAGAAGTCGATTGCGGATTTGTAAACAACCCATTTGTGTTTGACAACACTGCGGTATTTACACTGTTATAGGAAGTCGTGATATCACGAATTAAATTTTGTTTTGCATTTTCGGGCGTCGTCGTNNATCGTGGCTGAGTCCACAGCGGCTTGGGTGACGGCTATGTCTTGGCTGGTGGCCGCAGATAATATCTTATTATAATTTGCCTGAGCTTGGTCATAAGAACCTTGAGCGGACTCCACATTGGCCAAAGCGGTGCTTTGATCCAGCACCACAAGCGTTTGTCCGGCAGATACGGCATTACCTTCTTTTACTAAAACATTTTTAACCACACCACTTGACTGCAAGCTCAAATCCAAATCAGTGGAACTGACAACCTGCCCAGTAGCCAAAACTGTCTTTTGAATATCTTGTTGTTTTACAAAATCAGTTTGTATATTGCTGGTATTTGGTTTCTTGCCGAAAATAAGCCAGCCAAAAAAAATCACGGCAAGAATGATTATCGTCCAAATAATTTTCTTTTTAGTGAAAAACGTTTTTATTTTCATCCAAAATGTAGCGATTTGCATACCAGACATTATACACCAAAATGAGCATCTCGCCAAACATTTTAAACCAATTTTTTGAGTTCCTCTTCGTATTTTTTCATCACTATTATGCCGGCATCCACTTGGCTCATTCCCTCTTTCACTTTTTCTTGTATCTCTATGGCAATATTCTTAAAAAGCTCCGGGTTTTTCTCCATCATTGTTATAAACATCTCTATTTGCGCCTCCGGCACACCTTGCGTGCGCAGCATTTTTTTAAGTAAAAAGTTTTGAAACATGGGGAGAGTATAACATAAATAATAACCTGGTAAAATAGATTTTTTGTGATATAGTAAATTCGATATGGAAGATGTTTTATCATCAAACAATCTAGAAAACGAATCTTTGAGGGCTCTATTTCAAAAGGACCTAAAAGCCATACGTGGACTTTATTCTGAGGAAATTTTAAATTTAGTGGAAAACAATATAGATATATTACTCAAAGACTACATTGCGTGGCAAAAAGCCATAATGGCCACAGCAAGAAGTTTGGGTGTTGAAGATAATAATGTCAGCGAAATTCCCAATATGATCGAACAGGCCACTTTTGAAAGGGTCAAAAAAATATTATCTGAAGTTAGGACAGAAAAAATAGTTTTGGGCATAGCCGGACCAGGTGCCGTAGGTAAAGAAACTATTAAGGATGCTCTTGGTTTTGATGCGGTAGTCAATACCACAACTAGACCAAAAAGAGATTATGAAAAAGAAGCCCAGCATTATAATTTTATCGACGATACTCAATTCAAAAGTATCGTCGCACAAGATGGTTTTATTGTGAGTATGGAAAGACCCGGAAGAGGACAGTATGGAATTCAAAAAAAAGATATAGAAAAAGTTTTGGGAAAATATAAAATATCAATAGTTGAAGAAAATCCGGCTAACTTAACAAAACTAAGTGAATATATACAAAAACGCGAAGGTTGCGAATTTATTATAGTTTATATTCTGCCTCCTTATCCTGTTTTGCCCCATTTAGCGGCAAGATTGGCCGGAAGATGCCAAAAAACTGGAAGTGATTTTAGATCAGCCATAGCTTCAACCTTGGGCATAAGACAATTAAATGAATTTGTGTCTGTGTTGGATTCAATGGAAAAAGGCAACAACGTAATTTTTGTAGTTAACGATAGTGTCGATCGTGCTGTTGGAAAAATAAAAGATTTAGTTAAATAATTATTTCTTAACCGTCACCAGCCAGTGTTCCGGCAAGTCGGAATTTTCTTGGTCAACCTCAAAACCAATTTCTTTGACGAGTTTGACCATAGCAATATTTCTATCGTCCGTCCCCGCCCACAACATGATATTCGGAAAATGTTTCTTATAGATATCTATCGAGAACTTAACAAAACCTCCCATATTCCTTATACCTCGAATAGGCGGATAAGAACGGCAAGATAT
>PMIU01000103.1 GCA_003157195.1 Candidatus Nomurabacteria bacterium | reverse complement strand
GTCAAAACTGGTCTGCAAATCCGCCTTGTCGGCATCGGATAAATTGGAACCCTTGGCAGTAATGGAATTTAATTTCACCAAATATATCTGAGAGTAAGTGCGTAAATATAAATCGTTCGGGTAAAGAGAAATGGCCTTGCTAATGTAGCTTTCGGCTGAAGGAATAGTGGTGGCAGAAAGAGCTTTGCCAAAATAAGAAACTGAAACAAATCTTTCCACATAGGTAAACGAAGCAACTACCGAAAAGACAACTAAAATGATAAGACCCAAGATTGAGAAGAAACTTTTTCGGTGATCATTCAAAAATGATATTGATATTTCCTCGTTTGAATTGGATACGGCTAACCCGATAAATATGCCGGTGAAAGCCAAGGCGAGCAGAAACATTACTGTTCCGGTAAAATAAAAGAAGGAAGAAATCAACAGGTAGATAGACAATATAAAGAACGCCATCATCTCCCAATTTATTCCTTTCTTAATGCCGGAGAAGGTGGATTTTATTCCAATAACTAAAAACAAAACAAAGAAGACAAGCCAGGCGAGAATACCGAGCCCCCCCGTTGTAGCCATAAAAGTCGGCAACAAACCAGAACCTGAATCAAAAGAAGTATCCCAAAATTGGGTATTGTTTATGGACTGCGGTTTGTACATTGACCATGCGGCGCCGAAATTGTTCGGGCCTATGCCAAATATGGGGTTTTTGGCAAGTACCCCTTTTGCGACAGACGTAGTCGCCGCCTGGGAAAGGCTGATTTCATTATTTGATATTTGCAAATGATTCGGAATAAAATTGCCGATAAAACCCCCAGNNCGATCATAACCACGAAAGAAATGGCCGGAAAATTTTTCCTCCTTTCCTCTTCGTTGTTTTCGGCAGTTATCGAAACTTTGTAGACAAAAATAATCAAGCTGGAAATTCCAAGCAGTATCCAAACCAATGGGAAATTTACAACCATCGCAAGTAAAATAGAAAGCAAAATGAATATTTTAAGTATGGTTTTTTGAATCTTTGAAATTGAAAAAAACTCAATCACCAGCAGAAACATCAAACAAGCAAAGCCGGCGAAAAGTCCGAGCACATTCCAAGACCCCAGGATGTTGCTGGTTTTATCGGATAAAATTCCCAATGACAAAACTTTTGGCAAAAAAAGGTGGATCGTCTGGAAAACCAAAACCAAGGCTGAAGAAAGTATCACCCCGAATAAAACTATTTTTGCTTGTTTGGGAGTGCGGAAAACAATGGAACACATCAGCATTAAAATAAAACCGGAAAAAATAAACCAAAAGGACCCTATGTCAAACATTGTGCCGAATAAAGACACTTGTGAATTTCCAGAGAATAGGGCCGAAAGTAAGACAACTAAAACCACACCAAGACCAGCAAGAATCAGCCGAGACTTTGGGATAATTATTTTTCCGTCGGAAAATCTGGCCACCGCCCAGAAAATGAAGCTTATCGCCAGTCCCAAAACGAGCAGTAAACCTTTGGAAGTTTCGACTGGAATATTGGTAAAAGGCAAACAGAAAACTGGCAATAAAACTACAACCAAAAACAATGATAAAAAAGAAAACCGATCAAATATGTTTGTTCTCATAATAACTTAATTTTACCATAAATTAATTTTAAAATGCAAAAATAGTGTTGATAAAAATTTTAATGAGAATTTAGGACGCAGGAGTCGGAGGAGCATCAGTAGCTGGTGCCGGAGTGTCCGTTGGCGCTGGGTCAGGAGTTGGGGCTGGATCTGAGTCAGGAGTTGGAGTTACCTCCCCTCCTGATTTAGTAAAATCACCTACTGGGTTGGGAGGAGGGGTGTCAGCAGGCGGGGTGGTGACTGGATCTTGGGTTGGCGCAGAATTACCACCTCCCCCGCTTGGAGCGGGTACTCCTCCTTGTGAAGGAGGAGAGGAAATCAACTGCGGATGCGCCAAAAGAAGCAAGGCATGCACATCGTCTTTTGTCAGACATTCGCCATCAACACAAATTTTTTCTTTGGCATTGAAAACATTTGCAAAAATATTTGTCACACCGTTTGTGGCGTCTGCGAGCCAAGTGCCTATTTTTGTTTTAATATTATTAAAGAAAGCTGTGACAAAAGATTCTGACGCCGAACCGGCGAGAGGAGTAATCGTACCAGAGACACTTTCTAGATTCAAATTCAGCTGTTGCACCGCCTGAACAGTCAGCCACTGCACATCGCCGTACTTGACCGCCATATAGCCATCAGTGCCGGTTGTCACCAGCTCCGGCGCGACCTGCTCCACTTCCTGCGCAATCAAGCCGTGATAAATATTGCCCGAAGAATCGCTATTGTAGCTGAAGCTGTGCAAATGCAGTCCGGCAACCTGTGAAAGCGCGTCGATCGTGGCGTTGTCAAAACTCAAATCTTGAATATTGTTTTTCAATCTCATATCGGACGGACAAGTGCCGAAAGAACCGCCGTTGTACCAGAGACACTGCCATGTGTAGGTGGCAGAACCCAAGCTGTAGGTGTTGGCGGCGTCCGGTCCAATATCTCCGGCCACTTGCAATTTAAAATTGGTCGGTCCCGTCGTCCCGATGCCGACGTT
>PMIU01000044.1 GCA_003157195.1 Candidatus Nomurabacteria bacterium | reverse complement strand
CCACGATTTTTGTATATTATGCCACGTTTCTACTTCGGCCGGGATGCAACCAGAGTTTTCAAAGACCGTTACTCATTAAACATGATGACACTTATGTATATAAAAGTCAAGGTTACTTTACCTCTCCGAAATTGTCCCCGAAACCAGAGTGTACCAGAAGCGGAATGTCAGTTTTGTAATGCAGGTATGACCTTTCTAGGACATTTTCCATGGCTGATTTTATTATTTTTTCAGCTTTTTCAAGTATTTTTTCGTCTATTTCATAAACGAGTTCGTCGTGTATCTGCAAGACCAGATGCGCTTGCTTTAAAAGTCCGGCTTTTTCTAAATCCTCTTCGACGTATCGGATGGCCAGTTTGATGATATCAGCCGTAGCTGTACCTTGAATAGGCGCGTTGGTGGCAGTGCGCTCGGCCATGTTTTTCAAAAATGGAATTCTGGATTTTATATTCGGGAAATATCTGCGTCGGCCAAACAAAGTTTCAGTGTAAGTATGCTCCGAGGCAAACTTTTTTACTTCTTCCAAATAATCCCGCACGCCGGAAAATTGATTAAAATAATTATCGTAAAACTTCTGCGCCTCTTCGCGTGTACCGCCCAAGTTCTTGCGCAAGGCGGAGACTCCCATGCCATAAATGATTCCAAAATTTATCACTTTCGCTTTTCGGCGCATTTCGTGGTCCACTTTGTCTATCGACACACCGAAAACAAATGAGGCCACGCCCGCATGAATGTCTTTATGCTCACGAAAAATCTGGGTCATTTTTTTATCACCCGAGAGCATGGCTACTACCCGCAATTCAATCTGGCTATAGTCAAAAGCACAAAGCTTGTAGCCCTTCTGTGCCACAAAACCGTTTCGGATTCTCTTGCCTAAGTCTGTTTTTATCGGCAGATTTTGCAAATTCGGGTCTTGTGAAGAAAATCTCCCTGTCGTCGTAGCATTCTGTAAAAATTTGGCGTGAAGCCGATTGTCAGCGCCGGCCATTTGAGGAATCACATCAATATAAGTGGAAAGCAATTTTTGCAATTCACGATAAGCCATTATTTCTTTTATAATCGGATTGTCTTCTTCAAGTTCTTCCAAGACTGAAACTTTTGTCGAAAACCCACCGCCCGCATTTTTCTTTGCTCCGTTTTTTCTTTGATTTTTTATGCCCATTTTTTCAAAAAGCACTTCGCCCATTTGCTTGGGGGAGTTTATATTGAATTCCGTCCCGGCCATTTTATAAATTCTCTTGGTCAAAATATCCAATTCTTTATGATACTCTTCGGATAATTTTTTAAAGTACTTTTTATCTATCAAAATTCCATAGTCTTCCATTTCTTTCACAACTGGAATAATCGGTTTTTCTATTTCTTCATAAACTGAAACCTGATTTTTTTCTTTCAGTTTTTCAAAAACATATTTATAAGCCACATCAAAAGAATCTGTATTGGCGAAGTGTAAGATATCGTCCAGTTGCGGGTTGGTAATATCGGAATTTATGAGCCAGAGAGCAATGCTGGCTTCTTGGAGTTTGGCGGAATCAACAACCTCATCCCCCGCCTTCCCCTGGTGGGGGAAGGAGCTTTCCCCTCTCCTTTCCAGGAGAGGGGTTGGGGGTGAGGTTTTGTGGTTTTCCAAAAATCCTTTCAGCCGTGCAAATAAACTTCGAAACTCAAACAGAGAAAAAACTGTTTCTATTTTTTTTGCGTCTACATTTTCCCAAAAAGTTTTCTCCGGCAATTTAAAATCTATCGGCGCATCAGTGCGTATTGTCGCCAAAGTTTTCGAAAACAGAGCTTCTTCTTCGTTGTTTTTTAAGAGCTCAATCATTCGCGGGCTTATGCCTTCTTTTGTAAAACTTTCTTCACTTTTTTTAATTTGTTTGTATATTTCTTCTATTGTTCCGAATTTTGAAATTAAAATTTCGGCGGTTTTCTCGCCAATACCTTTAATGCCGATAATATTATCCGACGGGTCGCCCCGCAAACCCTTATAGTCTGGTAAAAGCTTCGGCTTAAAATGAAAACGCGCTACCACCGCGTCCTCATCGTACAAAATAGTGTCATTAATACCTTTTTTTAAAGTATAAACTTGGACTTTTTTGTCATCTACCAACTGCATCGTATCCATATCGCCGGAAGCAATGATAATACTCATACCCCCTCCGCCTTTGGCACCTCCCCCTACATAGGGGGAGGCTAAACGGGGGTACAATTGTTTAACAATTGTACCCAACACATCGTCTGCTTCAAAACCCGGACTGTCGTACATGGGCACATTAAAGGCCTCAAAAATCTGTCGGGAGTTTTTTAACTGCACGATTAATTCTTCATCTGTTTTTGCGCGGCCGGCTTTGTAAGCATCATAAGCTTCGTGGCGAAAAGTTTTTTGCGGCAAGTCGTAACAAGCCACGATATAGTCTGGCTTTAGGTCGGTAATTATTTTCATCAGCATACTGGCGAGCCCGTATAGAGCCCCTGTTGGCTCACCCTTCGAGGACAAAAACTCCGGCAGAGCATGATAAGCCCGGTGAATTATGGCGTGCGCGTCTAGTAGTACTAAGGTTTTGGTATCACTATTCATATTTTAATTATACCATTGTTTTTACTTGCCGTTTATTGCTATAATTCATATTAATGGCTTTATTTGACGAGGAAAAACAAAATAAACAACTAGACGATTTACATAAACAAGAAGAAGAGGAGCTCGTAGCGACCTTGGCGGAATCAAAATATGGTCTCCCCTATATTGATTTATATCGTTTGGGTATAGACAACGAAGCACTTCGTTCAATTTCCGAACAGGATTCGCGAGCTTTGAATGTGGCCCCTTTTAAACTTTTTGGTAAAAATATTTTTATCGCCATCCACACGCCTTCGGACGAGCTTTTAAAAAAATTAAAAGAGGATATGGAAAGGAAAAGTTTAGTGCCGACTTTTTACATGGCCTCGACCGCCAGCATCAATAAGGTCTGGGATAGGTATAAAGAAATTTCCATGGCCGAAAGTTCACAAGTGGGAGGCATAGATATTTCCGGAGAAATTTTGAGAGACACAGCAAAAAAAATAGAAAAAATACAAGATATTCAAAAAATGGTTACCGAGGCATTGGAAGGAAATAAAATCCACAAAATTTCCCGCCTTCTCGAAATAATTCTGGCCGGCGCTATTGCCATCAAAGCTTCCGACATCCACATCGAGCCGGAAAAAGACCGGGGCAGATTGCGCCTGCGCCTGGACGGTGTGTTGCAAGACATTAATTTTTTTGATTTATCCGTTTATCGCCTGCTCAATTCGCGCATCAAGCTTTTGTCGGGGATGAAATTGACTTCGAATATAGCGCAAGATGGGCGTTTTAATATAGAGGAAGGCGCAGAAGAAATAAGCATCCGCGCTTCTCTTATTCCGGGAGCCTACGGCGAATCTATAGTCATGCGTATTTTGGACCCGAAGTCTATTCAAGTAAAAATTGAAGAGCTGGGCATAGAGTCTCACCTTTTTTCCATAATTCAAGAAGAAATTTCAAAACCAAATGGTATGATTCTGGTTACCGGCCCGACTGGAAGCGGAAAAACAACCACTCTTTACGCATTCCTGCGAAAAATATATTCAAAAGAAATAAAAATAATAACCATCGAAGACCCGATAGANNGTGCAATCCGCCTTGACTGGCCATATAGTTTTTTCCACTTTGCACACCAACAATGCCGCTGGAGTCATCCCCCGCCTGATCGACCTTGAAGTTAATCCTAAAATCTTGGTTTCCGCTTTGTCTCTTTCCATCGCTCAACGCTTGGTCCGCAAATTGTGCCAATTCTGCAAAAAAGAAAAAGAAAATACTCCCGAAGAAGTAAAAACTCTCAAAACTATTATTGACGGGATGACCGCGGAAGGCAAGAAAATTTCTGATTACAATATAAATCCGGAAGCGCCACTCCGACTTTTCTCCGCCGTCGGTTGTGATAAATGCAATATGACCGGCTATAAAGGCCGCATCGGTATTTTCGAAGCGATTAAAACAGACGAGGCGATAGAAAAAATAATGCCGGAAAATCCAAGCGAAAGAGAAATCAAAAAAGTAGCCAGCGCGCAAGGCATCCTCTCGATGCGCCAAGATGGCTTGGTGAAAATGTTAAGTGGAATTACTTCGTTTGAAGAAGTGATGAGTGTGGTGGACTTGAACGAAGAATAAAAAGGCAACAAACAAAAAAAGCATTAATCTCTAAACAATCCTTTCGGAGCTGGGCCCCGAGAGTAACAAAGTATTATAGGATAGACCCAGCGGGACTAATTAAAGTCTGCCAAAACGTCCTATGCAAATTCGTATAACCGTTGGCTGATTGCTTAGAGATTAATGCCTTTTTAAAAAAACAAAAGAGGCCAAAACCTCTTACTGTGTAATTATACTATATCTAACCCATATCAAATGCTATAATGTGTATAGCTATGTTGATACTGTGTTGATAAATATACTACTTTGCCAGTATAGCATAATATAAAAATAATGTCAACCCCTAAAATAAAAGAGAAAATAGATGAGTCCATTTTAGATCAAACTCTGCGCCCTACACGTTGGGATGAATACATAGGTCAAAAACACATTAAAGACAATGTGAAAATACTTTTGCGCGCGGCCGAAGAGCGTGGGCACATCCCAGAACATATTTTATTTTACGGACCACCCGGTTTAGGCAAAACAACTCTAGCGCATTTGATTGCCAAAGAAACTGGCAAGCAGATGAAAATTACTTCCGGCCCAGCGATTGAAAAAGTCGGCGACTTAGCTTCTATCCTGACAAATCTCGCACCCGGCGATATTCTTTTTATCGATGAAATACATCGCCTGAATAAAATGGTAGAAGAAATACTTTACCCAGCGATGGAATCCGGAGTTTTGGATATCATCATCGGCAAAGGTCCGAGCGCACGCACGATACAATTAGATTTGCCGCCTTTTACATTAATTGCCGCCACTACGCGTGTGGCTCTGGTATCGTCCCCTCTTCGTTCTCGTTTCTCCGGCGGAGTTTTCCGGCTGGAATTTTATTCCAATGAAGAAATTGC
>PMIU01000056.1 GCA_003157195.1 Candidatus Nomurabacteria bacterium | reverse complement strand
CAAATTATTTTTCACCCAAAACCTCCTTAATTTTTTTAATTACTTCGTGATCATTCACATTCTTTAATTCCATTTCAAAATCATCCTCCTCATCTAAATCTTCAGTTGTTTGTTTAAAACCAAAAAAAGTAGCAATACCAATGGATCGGGAATTACCCTTATCCATCCCTGTTCTGGCTTTTATACCACCCATACCTCGTATTACTTGTAAACGTTTCGCAAATATCTTTTTTCCATNGTTTTCTTCTCTAAAACCCTCCCTTACATAACCGCCCCCTAGTGACCAATATTTTTCTTTTTTGCTTACTACTCCCATACCTATGACCTGAGAATCCCTCCAAGCCAAAACAACAAAACTATCGTTTTTATCTAAAAGATCTTTCCATTCTTGATCAATTCTTTTAATTTCACTTTCTAATTTTTGAGGATCTTGTGAAACTTCAAACATATTTGCATCTTTGCCGGTAATTGCAAGAAGTCTTATTTCTTTATATGCTTCCCAATCTTCAGGCGTAGCTATCTCTATCCGTACCGCCAATTGTTCTTGTTTTTTAAAAGGATCTTCATTCATAAATTTATCTTTTAAGTTCCACTGGCAAACCTTCCGCAAAACTTGTGGCTATCACGTCCGCCCTCTCGTTCCACTTGTCACCATTGTGCCCTTTCACATAACTCCATTTTGGTTTTAGCTCTTGTGTCAGCTCGTATAATTCTTCCCAAAGTTCTTTGTTTAAAACCGGCTTTTTGGCGGCATTGCGCCAGTTATTTTTTTGCCAATTGAAAATCCATTCCGTGATACCCAATATCACATATTTGGAATCAGAAACAATCTCTACGTGCTCAATGTTTGAGAATTTATTTTTTAAACGTTTTAAAGCTTCTATTGGCCCAGTAAGTTCCATTTGGTTATTGGTGGCATGTTCCGCGCCTCCACCTATTTCAATAACTTTATCATTCACTAAAAAAATAGCCCCCCAGCCCGCTCGCCCCGGATTCCCCTTCGCCGCTCCATCCGTATAAATTGTGACTTTATCTTGTTTGATCATAATTAATAAATATCTTCTATTCTCAATCTTAACTCTTCCCGGCCGCGAAAGCGAGAGAGGTCAAAGGTGGCCAGCAGATTTACAACGAGATCTTCACTCAAAGTATTTTTAAATGAATCCACATTGGAGAAAAAAGAAATCGCTGTAGTTTTATTTTTATTCTGATCAGAAAAAGTAATTTCCAGATGCTCGCCTGAGCCATTTTTGCCGAATTTTTTTATTTTTTCTATTTTTACATTTTCAAAAAGAAAAATAGGTTTTGGGTTTCCGATCCCAAAGGGGGCCATTTTGTCTATCTCCCGCCAATTTTTAATATTTACCGAATCTAGAGTAAATTTTATATCAAAATTTACCCCCACCTTTCCTCCCCCTACATAGGGGGAGGTGCCAACGGCGGAGGGGGTACTTTTTTCTGTAATAATTTTCCTAAAATTCACCGCCAGGGCTTCTTCTAGAAAATGAATTTTATCATTGTGTACGGTAAACCCTCCGGCTTGTTCATGCCCACCAAAATCAATAAAAGATTCACGTGTTTCCGTCATCAATTCCACGACCGACACCAAGCCGTCACCCCGACAAGACCCTTTGATACAGTCATTCTCGTCTTTTCCCCAAACAAAAACTGGCTTTTGATATTCATCGCAAATTTTTCCGGCCACAAGACCCAAAACACCGATTCTCCACTTAGGATTACCGATAACTATCACTTCCCTGCTCTCCCTGGCAGAATCTGCCTCAAATTTTTTATTCACCTCGCGCATAATACTCGTAACAATAGTTTTTCTTTCATCATTTATCTTCGATAAATGGTTGGCCAATACACCTGCCTCCACCTCATCGGATGTCACCAAGAGTTCATATGCCCGCATCGGATCATCCATTCGTGAAGCGGCATTAAGGCGAGGATTTATCATAAAGCCGACATCGTCGCCTGACAAATACCTCTGGTCAATATTCATTTTGGCCAGAAGTTTTTGTAGACCCGGACGCGGAGATTTTTTCAGAACTTTCATTCCGAAATAGGCGATGGCCCGGTTCTCGCCCAAGAGCGGCACCATGTCGGAAAGCGTCGCCAGCCCGGCCATATCCAGCATCCATTTTTCCGCACCGTCTTTAATTTTAAAATATTCTTGATATTTTTTTAAAAAAGCTTGAACTAATTTAAAAACCACTCCTGCGCCACAAAGCATTTTTTCAGGGTACTCGTCCACCTTTGGATTTAAAATTGCATAAGCTCTGGGTAGGTCAAAGGAGGCATACCCCGCCGAGGCTGGCCGGGGCAAGTGATGGTCGGTAATTATCACATCAACACCATCCACTTCTGCTTGAGCCACCTCATCCACCGCCGTAATACCCAAATCAACAGTAATTATAAGTTTTACTTTGTTTTTGCTAAATTGTTTTATGGCTTCCAGATTGAGCCCATATCCTTCTGAATTTCTTTGAGGAATGTATATCTCATAATTTTTATAATTTATTATTTTAAATAAATCAGTTAAAATTACAGCTCCGGGAATACCATCGCAGTCGTAATCCGCATAAATAACCGTTTTTTCATCCGCATCTACCGCTTCAAAAATACGCACACAAGCCTTTTCCATGTCTCGCATCAAAAATGGGTCATAAAAATCCCGCTCGTAATTCGGGTTCAAAAAAATCTCTGCTTGCTCGCCATCCGTAATCCCCCTCTTCTCCAAGAGAGTCCGTAATAATTCGCCATACCTTTGCATAGAGGGCATTTTAGCATACAATATGGGAGTTATGGAAAATTGCATTTTTTGTAAAATTGTAAAAGGAGAAGCACCTTGCCATAAAATCTGGGAAGACAAAAATCATTTGGCTTTTTTGTCTATATTTCCAAATACGGAAGGATTTAGCGTGGTAATAACCAAAGAACATTATCCAAGTTATGCTTTTAATTTGCCGGATGATATTTTGGAAAAGCTGGTTATTGCCTCTAAAAAAGTGGCCAAACTTTTAGATTCAAAACTTGAAGACGTAGGAAGAACGGGAATGATTTTTGAAGGTTTCGGGGTGGACCACGTGCATGCAAAACTTTTCCCTATGCATGGAACCAAAGATAAAGAATGGAGGCCGGCAAAATCCGATGTCAAAAAATATTTTGAAAAATATGAAGGATATATTTCCTCCCACGATTACGAAAGAGAAGACGATGAGAAGTTGAAAAAATTAGCTGAAAAAATTACTCGCGCAATTTAAATGATTCATGCATAGTTGTTCCCATATGAAAAATTTAATCGGGTATAAAAAAATAAAAGATATTCTTAATTCTGAATATCAAATAGAAGTACTAAACTCCACTCCAACAAAAAAGGGTCTCATTAATCATTCTTACTTTATTAAAACCTTAAAGAAAAAGTATGTTTTTAGAATATATTCTCATAAAACAATCGAGGAAATACTTTTTGAAATAAGAGTCATGAATATTATCAGAACACACAATCTACCTGTGCCCGAAGTATTAAAAAACAAATCTAGAAAATATACAACAAGTGCAATATTAAATAAGAAGAAATATTATTGTATTTTAATGGAATTTATGGACGGGAAAACCTTGGAAAGTTCTTATTTTGAAATGATTAAACCCATGGCAGAGTTACAAGCTCAAATACATATTCTCATAAAAAAGAGGGTCAAGGCTAGGCAAGGTGTCGATCAGGTATTAAAAAATTGGGCTAGATGGTCAAAAGAAGAAATAGAAAAAATAAAACCAATTCTTAAAAAATATAAATTGGAAGAAATTTACCTAGAAAAATTCTACAAAACAAAGAAAGATTTAAATAATCAACTATCTAATCTTTTAAAGATTCCATACGCTGAATGCCATAATGATTTCTTTGGTGGTAATATTTTGATAAAAAATAAGCAAATATCAGGAATTGTTGATTTTGATAATATTGAAACTGTTCCGATTGTTTTTGATATTGCAAACACGTTTAAATCTTGGCTACTTAGAAATAAACCAAACAAATATAAAACAATTTTAGATGAATATTTAACTGGATATCAAAAATATAGAAAATTGTCTAAAAAAGAATTGGGGATACTCCCTGTAATGATTTCCGCTCGCAATTTTGCCGTTACTAATTCGTTACTCTCCCGTAAACTCATAAAAGGCAAAGATAAGCTGGAAAGGACAATTGAATTTGATATTAATTGGAGAAAATATCTACACAAAAAACCTTTTCACATCTACGCCATGGCGTAGATTGGTTAATGAGTGTAAGATTTGGCTAATTTGAATGTTTTAAATTCTTTTTGTAAACCAATTCTTTTTAAGTAAGCAAGGAATTCGACTGGCAAGGGTGATGGTCCAACCCAAACGCTTTTTTGAATCATAACGAAATTAAAATTTTTAAGCTGGCGACGAAACCAGTCTCTTTCTTTTTTTCTGGCATGAGGAATATCATACATTAGAAGTAAATTCTTTGGTGCATCTTTTTTGAAATTAGAAACAAAAGACTGAAGATACTGCCGTTTAGAAATAGTGATTTTCTTTTTTGGACTATCAAAATCAGGTAAACCGAACATGTTTACCGACATTCCCTTGTATTTAAGTCGTCTTTGACCTTCCATGCTTAAATTATACTTCCTTTATCTAATCTACGCCATGGCGTAGATGTGAATAAAATTAATACGGTAACTTTAAACACTCAATCCAGAAATTACCTCAGCGCTTTGATGCCCGGCAGGGTGCCGTTCACCAGGAAATCCAGTGTAGCTCCGCCGCCGGTGGACACAAACGAAAATTTCTTTTCCATTTTCATCTTGGAAATCAGGTCCACGGTGTCTCCGCCGCCGATAATGCTCTCCGCTTTTGAGGCGGCAACAATTTTTAATATTTCTTTTGTGGCCTTCGCACCGCCATCTTCGTATTTACCCAAGGGTCCGTTCCAAAGGATGAGTTTGGCTTTTTTAATTAAAAGCATTAAGTCTTTGACTGTTTCTTTGCCGATATCTAAAATAATTTCGTCTTTACTTATTTCATTTACTTTTTTGTTTATTAGTTTGTCTCCTGATTTTACAACAACATCACTTGGTAAAATTAATTTCCCAGCTTGGCGGACAGGCTTGTTTTTAAGAAGCGCAGAAATTCCATAATTAGCATCATCCACCAGCGACTTACCTACTTCGTCGCCTTCGGCTTTTAAGAAATCATCTGCTAATGCTCCGCCAATAAAAACATCATCCGCCAGTTTCAGATATTTTTTAATTAAAGGCATTTTAGTGGAAAACTTGGCACCTCCTAAAATAAACAAAAACGGATGCTTTATTTTCTTGAAGACATGCGATAAATTTTTAATTTCATTTTCAAGTTGAAGACCGGCAAAGCTCGGAAGATATTTGGGAATTGAAACTACCGAAGCGTGCTCTCGGTGAGAAACCGAGAAAGCGTCGTTCACATAAACATCACCCATTTTTGCAAGCTTTTTGGCAAAACTTTGGTCATTCTCTATCTCGCCCGGAAATTTTCTAAGGTTCTCAAAAAAAGTAACTTTATTTTTAGCTATCTTCGAAACTGCAAAAAAACGTTTAATTACAGGCTCCAAGCTGGCTGTGCCGTCTTTACCTAAATGAGTCAGCAAAATTATTTTTGCGTCATTTTTGAGCAAGAAATTTATCGTAGGCAGGGCGGCACGAATGCGAAAATCATCCAGAACCTTGCCATTTTTTATAGGCACATTGAAATCCACGCGTAAAAGCACGATTTTATTTTTTAGGTTTTTTATTTGTTTAATGCTTCGCATATTTTTATTATTTCCATGAATTTTTTAGCATCCAGAGAGGCACGCCCCGCAAGTAATCCGTCCACTCCGCCATTTTGTAAAAAATCTTTTGCATCTTTTTCATTAACCGAACCTCCATAAATAATTTTTACCGTAGCTGCTTCTTTGCCAAATTTAAGAGACAGTATCTTGCGAATAAAGATAACCATTTCCTCCGAGTCCGCGGGAGTGGCATCTTTACGATTGGGAGTTGAAGAAATTGCCCAGACCGGTTCATAGGCAATAATAATTTTGGAAAATAATTTTTGGTTTACTCCAGCCAAACATTCTTCGAGTTGTGTTTTGACGAAATTAAAATAACCATGGTCCGGGTCACGCACACTCTCTCCCACGCACAATATCGGCCGAAGGCCGGCGGCAAGCGATGCTTTTATTTTTTTATTTATATCATTGTTGTTCTCGCCCAACTCACGTCTTTCCGAGTGACCCAGTATTACATACCTGGCGCCAACATTATAAAGCATCTCTCCGGAAACTTCTCCGGTAAAAGCACCGACGTCTCCATAGAAAGCGTCTTGCGCACCTAACATTATTTTTTTAGAAATTTTATTTAATTTTTCAATATACAAAGTTGGCGGACAAATCACGACTTCTGTTTTTTTCAAAGCAGAAATACTCTTTGCCACCGCGGAAAAAAGCTTCTCCGCTTCTTTTAGCGTACGCGGATTCATTTTCCAATTACCGATGATAATTTTCTTCATAATTTTGCCTTCAGACATATAGCAAATTATATCACAATGCGTTAAAATATAGATATGAACCAAAGGGGTTTTACTTTCATTGAAACTATAGTCGGTAGCGCAGTTTTTCTCGTCGTGGCTTTGTCTGCCTATCAGGCATTTAGCGTGCTCATGGAAGCAACCTTGTCCGCTCGAGCCAAAGTGGCCGCCACAGAACTGGCCAATGAAAGATTGGAAATCGTCCGCAATCTGCCTTATGCCGATGTGGGAATAGTGGGAGGATTGCCGGTTGGTAAAATTTCCAGAAATCAAACCATCGTACGTGATAATTATTCTTTTAATGTGCAGACAACCATCCGAAGTATCGACGACCCATTTGACGGTACGATTGGAGGCACTCCGNNAGACATAACTTGTTCCAATTGCAAAAGTTTTTCTCCCTTGAGCTTCACAACCCTGATCGCTCCCCGCGCGCTCGAGACAGCTTCTACCAATGGCGCGCTATTTATTCATGTCTTTGATAATAGCAGTATACCCGCCCCGGTCATCGGCGCATCGGTTCACATAGTAAACACGCAAACAAACCCGGACACAATCATAGACGAAACAACCGACAATGCCGGTTGGGTAAAAATAGTGGACGCACCACCCGGCAGTGGAGCATACAACATCACGGCTACAAAATCCGGATATTCACAAGAACAAACTTATCCAGTGGGAGGAGCGGCAGGAGCAAGCCCTTTAAAACCGGACAGCAACGTGACAACCCAACTAGTAACTCAAATAAGTTTCACCATTGATAAATTAAGTTCGATCGTGGCATCATCCGTCGATGCTTCTTGTGCGGTGCTTCCCAACATCGGCTTTTCTTTAACCGGCACAAAACTTATCGGCACAGGCGTGCTAAAATATCCGGCCCACAGTTNNCACAGTTTTACAACCAGCGCAGCCGGAAACATTACAATTCCAAACATCGAATGGGATACTTATTCTGCCCTGCTTACTTCCGCTTCATATGACTTGGCCGGCGTGAATCCTCTGCCTAGTTTTGCAGTCAATCCAAACGAGACAAAAAATATGCAGTTAGTGGTCGTGCCTCATGTGACCAGAGCTCTCCTGGTGTCCGTGAAAGACTCTTCAAATATTGCTATCAATGGCGCGACGGTTCGTCTACAAAAAAGCGGTTTCGACCAAAGCAAGACGACAAATTCCGGCTCGTGTGCCACCCCGGGGCAAGTTTTCTGGAACGGACTTGCGAGCGGAACATATACCCTCACTGTCTCGAAAACCGGGTATACGACATACACCAACAACGCCTTGAGTGTTTCCGCCGCTTGGCAAAATCAAACAATCACTTTAAATCCATAAAATGAAAAACAAATTTAAAAATAAAAATGGCGGATTTATCCACCAAAATTTTCTTAAGAAAATTTCAGGCGGATTTACTATAATCGAAACACTTTTGGGAATAGCAATTTTTGTTTTAATTCTCGGAGTACTCGCTTCTTTTTCCAAAAGTATCTGGACATCAAACTCTTTTGTAATTACAGAGATGGAAGGTGCTAATGTGGGCAGAGCAGCGCTAAAAACAATGGTGGCAGAAATCAGAACAGCTTCCTCCGGCAGTAATGGCGCCTATGCCCTAAGTGTCGCCACGTCCACAAGCGTAACTTTCTATTCTGACATATATGACAATGGCCTAAAAGAAAAAATAAGATATTTCTTAACTGGAACAACTTTACAGAGAGGAATGACAAAGCCCACCGGAAGTCCGCTGGGCTACACGGGAAGTGAGGTCATTACAAATCTAGTGCCCAACGTCACCAATGCTTCTATTTTCAGTTACTATGACAAAAATTACGACGGCACGACAGCCGCACTTCCCACTCCCGTGGACATAGCTTCTGTCAGATTAATAAAAATAACCCTTACCACCGACCTGAACCCGATTCAGGCGCCTTCGCCCATTACATTTTCCACTCAAGTAATGTTGAGAAATTTAAAAGACAATTTATGATTAAAAAAAATAATAAAATAAAAA
>PMIU01000053.1 GCA_003157195.1 Candidatus Nomurabacteria bacterium | reverse complement strand
AAAAAAGAGTACTGCCCATCAACCCTGACCTATATTTTATTCTCGTGTTTGATAAATTTACTTTTTTTAATTTTTGATTTAAAAGATCAAGCCACGTTTTATTTATTTTCGCAATTTCGTGCAATCTGTCATCTTGCCAGCCGATAAAAGGGGTAATTTGCCTAAGGTCGTCATCCACCAAAACCATTCCGTGCATTTGTGTACAAAAAACGATTCCATCAATCTTTCTTTTAATTTTCAGGATTTCATCGATGATTTTCCTGACTCTTTTCTCATACAAGTCACAATTTACTTCAAACCTTACGGCGTTCAAATTTTTTCCTTTGATTTCCGAGGTTGGAGACGGATATTTCACAATCTTTTTTACCTTAAAATCTTTCAAGTCGAACAATGCTCCTTTAATAAAAGATGCTCCGATATCTATTCCGATAAAATTATTCATCTTCTGGCGTATGTATTAAAATATTCTTTAATGTAATTTTTAAGTTTAGTATCCAATTTTATTCTTACTATTTTTACTTTCCCGATTCTCTCTGATAATAACGCATTCAGTTCACCTTCGGTTGCCTTCTTGTCTCGGGATAAAAATTTCATATATTTATTGTAATCGGTTACTTTAACCATATAAGTAGAAATGTAAGGGAAAATATAATTATGAATTTTATTAAAGTTTGACGTTGACATAATCTTTTCTTTCAAAGAGATAAAGTTTGCTAAATCCATCCCAATTAAGACACCTATACCGTGGGCCATTTTATGATCTGTATATCCTTCAAGAGCATGACCGAATGTGTGTCCATAATTAAGAAGTTTGCGGACATTTTTTTCCAGTTCGTCTTTTTCTATAATTTGTTTTTTTATCAGCAAACTTTGATAAATTACCTCACCTGCAACTCTTAAGTTTCGTATATTCTTTACTTCTTCGGTAATTTTTTCAAATATTGTTCCGCCTTTTATAAGACCGTGTTTTAAGATCTCACCTATTCCGTTTACTATTTCACTCTCGGGCAGTGTTTGAATAAACTCGGGGCAGATATATATTGCTACAGGTGCATGGAAAGATCCGACTTGATTCTTATACTCTCCGACATTGATGCCCGATTTTGAACCGATACAACTGTCCGCCATTGCCAGAATAGTTGTCGGGACGAAGATCCAATTTATTCCCCGGAGTAGAATATGTGCGGTAAAAGAACCGACGTCCTGGACAAGCGCTCCTCCGATAACCGTTATCGACTGGTTTTTATGGATGTTGTTTTTTAAAAGAAATTTTATGTATTTTATGACTTCTTCCAAAGACTTATTTGCTTCTTTGGCCGTAATTATTTTCGTTGAAAGATATTTATTTTTTATTTTATTTCTGTAAAGATTCCAGATATTCCGGTCGACAAGAAGATGCGAATTCTTCAGGTTTTTGTTTTGAAGAGTCTTCTCAAAATCATTGGAAAAATACACTTTATATTTTCCGGACACCGATTTTATACTGATTGGCTTCATAAAGTACGCTAATACTAGCACACGGGACTCCGGCTTGCAAAATCACATTGACAACAAATAAACCTTAAGCTAGAATGTGATAGATTTTCTGCCGGACGATAAATCTATATGAACAATAATATTTTTGACGATTTATTTGTTTTGGAACTGGCCAATAATCACTGGGGAGATTTAAACAGAGGATTAAAAATAATCAGCGATTTTGCAAAAATCGTCAGATTCAACAATATCAGAGCCGCAATAAAACTCCAGTTCCGGGACGTAGATACCTTCATTCACAAAGACTACCGTAACAGGACCGATATCAGATATATTAAAAAAACTCTCGCTACCAAAATGTCCCACGAGGAATATGCGGCTATGGTAAATTCT
The DNA here is from genome assembly GCA_003157195.1 of Candidatus Nomurabacteria bacterium. Taxonomy (GTDB): domain Bacteria; phylum Patescibacteriota; class Minisyncoccia; order Phycocordibacterales; family UBA9973; genus UBA9973. Next base: position 928 of record PMIU01000053.1, on the reverse strand, counting down.
ATTAAAAGAAACGGTTGTATCCCGATGGCCAGTCCTTTCGATGAAGCCTCCGTAGATTTGTGCGTCAAACTGGATCTTCCGATTATAAAAATTGCCAGTTCCGACATGAATGACTGGATATTGATTGAAAAAATAGCCAGTACGAAAAGGCCGGTCATTGCCTCAACCGGCGGATCATCCTTGAAAGATATGGACGATCTGGTAAAGTTTTTTGAAAGAAGGAATATTCCTTTTGCCATTAACCATTGTGTTTCGCTCTACCCTTCCGAGGACAATGAGCTTGAGCTAAACCAGATAGATTTTCTCAAAAACAGATATCCGGGGCATATCATCGGATTTTCAACCCATGAGTACCATAACTGGGAATACTCCGTGATGATGGCTTATGCCAAAGGAGCAAGAACTTTTGAGAGACACATCGATATCGATAAGGACGGTATACCCGTCTCCCCGTACTGTTCTTTGCCGCATAACGTGGACAAATGGTTTAAGGCCTTTCAAAAAGCCAAAGAGATGTGCGGAGCGCAGGGAACGGCCAAAAGGATACCGCCTCTCCGGGAGATAAAGTATCTGGATGAAACGGTCAGGGGAATTTATTCCAAATATGATCTTCCGAAGGGATATATAATCTCGGAATCGGATTTGTTTCTGGCTATTCCGCTTCTTAAAGGCCAGATTTCCTGCAAAGAGCTTATGGCAGGAGAGGTACTGCTTAAACCGATAAAAAAAGACCGTCCGATTTTTATCGATAATATTGACAGTCCGTATGCTTATAACGAGGAGCTTAAGGGCTATATCTACGAAAGAGGTATTTCCCCGGAACCTCCGGTTGCAACTAAAAAACCTGTCAGAAGAACTTTGAAGGTCAACAGAAAACTAAGTAAACGCAAGAGGAAGACTTTTAAGCGATAAGATTTTCCCAGTCGGC
>PMIU01000047.1 GCA_003157195.1 Candidatus Nomurabacteria bacterium | reverse complement strand
CTCGCAGACTCATATTTTTGATCTTTGCCATTTTCCTCAACGGGTTTAGGCTGTAAATTTTTTATTTCAACAGTTGCCTGTTTTTGAATTTCTTGCTCAGTTTTAGGTTGTTCTGTGGCAATAATTGATTCTTGTGTTTGTGCCACCTCTGGTTCAGGTTGTTTTTCTGTCTGTGGTTCTTTGACAGGAACCTCACTTGTTATTGGAGTAGATTCAGGGACCATGTCTTTAAAATGAATTATTTCTGGCTCGCTGGAAACAAAACGTTTGATTTTATCCCTTGTTTCACTAGTTAATGTTTTTATTTTTTCCTTTAAAGCATTTATGCGTTCAGCAAAACCACCTGTAGCAAAAATAGATTTTGCCTTTTCTGGATCAATATTGATTGACGCTGGAGCTCTTTCAATACGTTTATCAGTGGATTCCAAGATTTTACCTTCCCCTGCAGAAATATCTGCCTCCATTCTTTGTATCAGATTTTCTACATCTGCTTCAGTTGGCTCTGTTTCTAGCACAGCCAATTTCTCTGCTGCTTGTTTTTCCGTATCCTGCTTGTTTGATTTTTCTAAACCAGTAATCATATATTTAAACTCTGCTTAATTTCTTTTATTTTTTCTTCTTTTAAAGCATTTTGATACTCAGAAATAACTTTAAAAATTTCTACTTCAACAGCGCTAAGGTCATTTTTATGCTGAGCCATAATAGATTCTAGCTCAGTAATCTTTTTCCGTATGTCCTCTTTAACCATAGATGTATTCTATCACGACTTTAATGGATATAAAATAACTTAAAATCATATCAAGTCATTCAATGGATGTTTCACCATCTGTGATCTCAAATGCTCCGCGCTGGCACTTAAATAAATAGTTGTGGTGGTTATAGCACTGTGTCCCATCATTTTAGACAGAGAATAAATATCACAGCCTCCCTCTAGCATTAAAGTAGCAAAAGTGTGTCGCAGTTTGTGGACAGTAAAAAATATTCCTGAAGATTTGCGCACTTGATCCACTAGTTTTTTCAGTCCATTATCGGTAAAACCAACATTCCCACGAAGAGAAGAAAAGAATTCGGGATTGGTTTTATTTAATCTCTTTCTTTCATCCTTATATCTTTTTAAAGTTTGGGCTAAGGTAAAACTCATAGGCACCACACGGTCCTTGTTTCCTTTGCCTTGTCGAACGAATACAGTTAGGTTCTCGATGTCCACATCTGTAAATTTTAGGTTAAGCAGTTCCTGTTTACGCAGACCAGTGAATATAAAAGTGGAAAATATGGCATGGTTGCGATAGCGTAAAAACTTGTATTCATAAGGGTAATTATAGACAATCTCCATCAGCTTTAATGCAGTCTGCTTGGTTAATTTTATCGGCAACCTTTTCTCCATTTTGGGAATTTCAATATCAAGAATCGGATTCTTCTCCATATAACCCTGTTTCATACACCAACGGAAAAATACTAGCAGGGTTTTGTGATAAACAATAAAAGTATTTACCGACCATTTTCTCTCTGTCCTACCCCAATAAAACAAATTTCTCACATTGTCATCAGTGACTTGGCTGATCTCGCTGACCTTTGCAAACTTACAATAACTATTTACCACATTTCTGTATCTTCTCAGAGTATTTTTCGCATACCCTTTGATAGAGGCAGAATAATCACAAAACTTCTGCGACAAGATTTCTATGTCCATATCATAATTTATATTTCATGTGAAAAACATATATGAAATTGTTTTTAGAGCCAACGACCAGTTCACCGCGGGATGTGGTCGCTCAAAATGACTCATTTTCCAAAATAAGCTTTAGTATATAACATTTGTGCGCCCAGTTGGGATCGAACCAACGACCTTATCCTTAAAAGGGATCTGCTCTACCAGCTGAGCTATGGGCGCAAACAATCTAACGACCTACCAAAACAGCTATGGGCGCGTATTTAAAAATATATATGAAATAAGGCTAAAAATCAAGACCTTAAAAAACTTCCAGTAAAAACTTTTCAAACACAGACTCGGCATCGCAACCTTCTTTCCGGGCTTCCGGCAAAAGGTAACTTAGCTTGGCGGCGATATCTTTCAGTTCTGCTTCGGAAAATTTACCGAGGTTTTTTTTCAAAATCATATCTTTGATTTTCCAGAACAGCACCCCTACGAGCTCCTCCATCCCCACTCCCGCGTTCATCGCCTGCCTGAAATAAATCCAGAGATTCTGTTTATCTTTTTGAGCAAATGCGTTGGCCACCAAAAAGTTGTCGAATTTTTCAGTTTTTTCTTTCGGCAATTCAAAAACATTCAATTCCGCTCGTGCTTTTTTGAAAGCATCCAGTATCATTTTATTTAATTTCCCTTCCAAAAATATAAAAGAATTATTTGATTGCCCCATCAATTCCAACTTTTCCAGAACAAAGTCCCCTGTTTCCTCATATTCAAAAATGTTTGAAAAGATTATGGCAGACTCCGCGGAAAAAAGACTCGAGCCAGAATACAGACTCTCTAATTGCATTTTATCAAAATTATTGCGGCTGAAGGAAAATACTTCATTTTTCTTGGATATGCCTTTGATAAAATTTTCAAAAACCCTGAGTTTATTTTTGGAATCATTGCCACAAAAAAGATATAACATAAATTTATTAAAACTTAACAGATTTCTTATACTCCAAGTAAGGAGCGCCATATTTCTCTGCTAGAATTTTCTCTTCTTTGTTTAAAAAAATAATTTTTTCCATAATAAATGAAATAAAAGCGAATAAAATTATAAAAAAAGAATTAATAATCATTCCGAGACCCAACATTAAGAAAAATAACCCTAAGTGTGTGGGCGTTCGGGTGTAAACATATGGCCCCTGGCTAAAAGTTTCTTTGCTGATATTACCTTTCTTTAGATCCTGTGAAGTTTTCTGCGCCCAAATAATTAAAATTGTGGCAAGTAAAAGAAAAACGAAACCTAAGGGCATCACCCAAGAACTTTTAAAAATTCTAAAATTGAAAATAAGATTAAAGTAAATACCAGCCAAAAAGCAGAAAAAGAAAAATAAGTAAGATTGCGCCAAAATCCGATGCACTTTGTTTTTATGGGGATTTTCAGTAATTTGTTCCATATTTATATTATACCCCGTAGTGAAATCTATTCAAAATAGGCAAAAAGGGCGCAATCATTGCTGATCGCGCCCTAAGATTTACATCGTAAACCACTTATCTATTTGTCCGTCTAACGCGCGGACTCTACGGTTGAACTGTTGATCCGCCGGTGTGGCAAGAACTAGCCGGCTTTGGTTCGGGATTGGATGGATTGGAGGATGTCGGCTTCCAGGGCTTCCCAAACTCCGCTCGGAGCGTAGCACTTGGTGTTCATCCGCTCAATTTCAGCTCGCGTGGTGCCCGGAGGCACTTTCGTGCCGAGCTGGACGTAAAGATCGTCGCATTCCCGAAACAGTCGGCGTCGCAGGTCATACGTCGAGTCAAAGTCCCCATTCGCCAAAGCATCAGCCATTATCTCTTCCAAAACCCTTGAGATAAGGTGATCGAGGATTTCGTATTCTAACTGATGATCACCGAAGAGGGAAATTGATGCCGTCCTGTT
>PMIU01000088.1 GCA_003157195.1 Candidatus Nomurabacteria bacterium | reverse complement strand
ATCCATTGTGTCCATTTGTAATATTTTGGATCGGTAGTATTTATTTCCCGAGACCAATCAAAACTAAAACCAATACTTTTTAGTTGTTTGCGAAATGTATCAGCATTTTTCTTGGTGATAATCGCGGGCTGTATGCCGGTTTTAATGGCGTAATTTTCTGCTGGCAAACCAAATGCATCCCAGCCCATCGGATACAAAACATTGTAGCCTTCCATCCTGCGCTTGCGGGAAATGATGTCCATGCCGGTATATGAACGAGGATGCCCGATATGCAAACCGGCACCCGAAGGATACGGAAATTCGACTAGAGCATAAAATTTTTTTTGCTCTAGTCGCCCCGTAGTAAGCTTTGCTTTACTACTGGGGCTCTTGGCATTGTAAATCTTATTTTTCTCCCAAAAAGTCTGCCATTTTTTTTCAATTATTTTATGATTATAGTTCTTCATTTTTTAATTATTTTTAAATTTTCTAACCGCTACCCAGATTAAAATAGCCAGAGCAATTGCTAAAATAATCACTTTGATTAAATCATCCGCCGAGCCCCAGTATCGCATTGAAGCAATAATAAATGACAAGACTCCCGCTAAAGAAAGCGCGATGCTAACTAACATGTTGCCCGCCAGAAAGTTTCCTACCGCTACGCAAATGGCGCCCAGAATAACCAAAGTGATAAATACATTTCGGTCGTAAACTTTTTGCGCAGCGTCAAAATTATTTCGGCAAGTAAATTGCTGGTCGCAATATCCCTGCGGTAATATTTTTACCGCAGAAACTGGAGTTGGTTGAATATTTGTTTGAATATTTGGATTCCATTGACCGCCTAAAGATACACACTGTTCCTGATTGTCGACCAGTACATTTATTTGTTGTATTGGACAAAAAGCTTCAAATTTGGGATTTTTATAAACCAAAGAAAGAGCATAGTTAAAGAACATATTAAGCACGATGACAATACCAATAATAAGAGCCCACTTCAAAACTTTTGATTGTGTTTGCATTACTGTATATTACTCCAAACGGCAGTATTTGCCAATGGAATAATGCGTTTATTTGATTTTTCCAATACACAAAGTTCGCCTGCTTCTATTGTGCCAGAAAAACTTTTCATCATATCAGCAAGCGCGTAGCCGAGCGACAATGAAGAAGAATCAATCGCGTACGAAGTGATAATTACAAAAAGCGGTTTGTCGCTTAAAACTTTCCGCACTGCAGATAAAAGCTTCGGTAGCATTTCTTCTATTTTCCAAACCTCTCCTTTTGGTCCCCGGCCAAACTTTGGCGGGTCCATGATTATCGCGTCGTATTTGTTGCCTCTTTTTTCTTCCCGCTCCAGAAATTTTATCGCATCATCTTCAATAATTCGCATCGGCGCATCAACTAGCTCAGCATTTAATTTTTGATTTTCTTTTGCCCAGTTTAAAATTTGCTTTGAGGCATCAAGATGCGTTACTTCTGCCCCGGCCCGAAGTGCGAACAAACTCGCCACGCCCGTATAGCCGAATAGATTTAGGAATTTTAGACGTCCGACGTCTGGGCTCCCTTGACGTCGGACGTCTTCCCATTCTTTAATCTTTTCTTCTATAAAATCCCAGTGACTCGCCTGCTCCGGAAAGAATCCTAAATGCCGAAAGGGCGTGGGTGATGCCAGAAATTTAATATCTTTATACTGCATCTCCCATTTTAAAGAACGGTTCTTAAGAGAACTTCCCCAAGAACCGTTCTTAGAAAATACCCAACCGGCCTTCGCGCCCACCTTAGAACTCCAGAACTTGCCATCAGCATTCTTCCAACTTTGTCCAACACCGAGTGTTTGACACTTCGGCCAGACAGCGTCTTCACATGGACGCACAAAAATGTACTGGCCAAATCTCTCCAGCTTCTCTCCTTCGCCTGTGTCTAGAAGTTCATAATCGGTCCATTCTTTTGAATAAAAAAGTTTAATCATATTAAAAATTCTACGACATCTCCGTCTTTGACAATATATTCTTTGCCCTCCGTGCGAACCCAGCCTTTCTCTCGCGCTTTGGCAAAACTCCCAGCTTCGACGAGTTGCTCGTAAGATATTACTTCGGCGCGAATAAATTTCTGCTGAAAGTCTGTGTGAATAGAACGGCCGGCAAAGGGCGCTGTCGCCCCGCGGAGCGTCGTCCACGCGCGCGATTCATCTTCTCCTGTAGTGAAAAAGGTAATTAAATTTAACAAATCATAACCGGCCTTAATCAGATTATCCAATCCTGTGCCAAAAACCGGATCAACTTCTATGTAGGGACCAGTTAATTTTTCAACAAAATCTTTTTTTACATTTTCCGCTGCTTCTGATTTATTAAGAACATAAAGTGTCGGCTTTTTTATCCCCGCTTGTTCTAATTCAAAATTTATAACTTCAATATCAAAAAGTGGATCAACTTTATCATGCACGTGAATCGTATTCGCATCTTCAAAAACTCGCACCACTTCAATAATGGCATCCACTTCGCGGATGTGCGAGAGAAATTTATTACCGAGCCCTGCGCCCTCGGACGCGCCCTTGACCAATCCGGCAATATCCACAAATTCCACCACAGCCGGAATAGTTTTTTTTGATTTGGAAATTTGGGAAAGTTTAGTCAATCGTTCATCGGGCACAGGCACAATGCCGACCGAAGGGTCAATGGTGCAAAAAGGATAGTTCTCAGCCGGCACGCCTTTTTTTGTGAGCGCGTTAAACAATGTACTTTTACCAACATTCGGAAGGCCAACAATTCCGATACTTAGAGAAGAACTTGACATAGATTTCGCTTATATTAATAAGGCCATAAACTTGTAATGACTTTCGACTAGCAGTTGCTTGATTGACTACCGTTCTAATAAAAGCCTGTTTTAACTCAAAACTCAAGTTTTTTAAACATTCAGTGGCTTCTTTAGCAAATGTTTCAATTTCATCACTGCTAGGTAGTAGTATCTCATTTTTAGGCGTTATTTCCAAATTTGCTTTAACTATTTGATCTTCAAATTCACGAATTTTCACCCTTAATGGAGCTACAAACTCTTCAAACTGTTTAAGTGAAATAGCCTCTTTGGAATACGCAACAGCGAGACGACTTTCCTGCCCTTGTATTTTAGTTATCTCATTTTGGGTACTTTCTATATTAATGGTTGAACTAATACTATTACTAATATTGTTCTTTTCTTGCCATTTTTTAATTTGTTCAGAAAGTAACTCAGGTGAACTCATTATCATTTTAAGTCTATCCCATAATACCTTATCAGTAATTTTCGCATTGATTCCACCTTCTACACAGCTAGGAGGTAAAGGGAAACTATGAACTCTATCAGTGCAACGATAATATAAGTGTTTGCCTTTCTGTGGACCTTCCCCAGCTCTGCGTTGCCCACACATACACCAAATTTTACTAGCAAGTAAATAATGATTTTTTGTATTTCTTCCAAGAGTTGCAAAATTCTTTTTTAATCTCAATCCTGCACGTTCAAACACATCTTTATCTATAATTACAGGAACAGTTATTGCATACCATTGATCTTTTGACTTCATTCGTCTACTAGATTTTTCCACTTTTTTATATTTCTCATTTTTTGTTGGATTTATTGGAACAGTAGCATAAGATGCACCCCAATAAGTTGTACCAATATATGCCTCATGTCTTAAAAGAGTGCTTAGTGTACTTGTGTTCCATACACCCCTTTTACTTTTTCTAGGCTTAATACCAAGTTCTTGTAATTTCCTTACAACAG